>RHKR01000129.1 GCA_008363265.1 Chlorobiota bacterium | reverse complement strand
TTTTACCCGAGTCTTTCGCCAATTCGCGGACCATTCTCGGAATGCCGTGAAGTCCGTCGGCGATGGGTCTCATTTTCGATTCGACTACCTGATTGCCCAGGGAATCGGACAGCCTTTCGATATTTCGGGAGAATACATCGAACTTGTCGATCATCATGTTGATGCTCCACTCGAGTCTTTCCAGAACTTCCCTCATACCGTCGAGTTCACCCGCCAGATCCTGAGTGACGCCCATCTCTTCAATTCTTGATTCGAGCGACTCTTCAATTCTGGTTGCCTCGCGGAAGGTTTGCTTCGCCGCGAGAAGATAGCCACGGAACGGTTTTGTGAACTTGGCCTGTATCTTGATCTCACCCGCCAGACCGAGGAGTCTGTTCAGGTTCTCCGCCAGTACCCTCACAAAGAGAGCATCTTCTTTCTTCTCCTGTTTGGCAGGCTGCTGCTGAACAGGTGGTTGAGGCGGAGCGGCGATGGCCTCCGGTTGCGGTGTTGACTGTGGCGGTGGAGCACCCGTCTCCGCTGCGGGAGCGGTATCCTTCCTCGCCGGTTTAACCATTTCACCTTTCTGGGCTGCTTGAAGGAGTGACGAAAGTTCGTTTATTTCACCAACCTTCTCCTCGATCCCCGGAATAATTCCATCGACCGGGAGTTCAGCGATCACTTTGAAGAGGTCGTTCCCCTTTAAAAGGAGATCGATATGGTCGGCGGTAAGTTTTATCTCCCCCTTGATCGCAAAACTGAGTACATCCTCCATCGCGTGGGCAAGACCGACCGCCTGATGTATACCTACTATTCGTGCCGCCCCTTTAATTGAGTGGGCTGAGCGCATGAGGGGCTCAAGTTTTTCGTTCGAGGTCTCACCCTCTGCTTCAACGAGTCCTTTCTCAAGCACCTTTGTGTGGGATTCAAGTTCTATCTTGAAGAGATCCACCAATACGGGATCGAAGAAAACCTTCTGTTTTTTCGGCTCTTCTTTCACCGCTGCGGGAAGTGCAGCCGTAACCGCCTTTTCGAAATGATCTGAAAGGTCTTTAATAACAGAGTTGTTATCCGCCACTGCTTCGGGTATATCTGCGGCCTCCACTGCCACGAACTGACTGAGCAGTTCTGCCACGGTTGAGAAGAAATTCTGTTCAAGTTCTGAGAGTCTGACCCCCGCATCCACCGAGCGGGAGATGAATCCTTCGAGTGATTTGCAGAGATCGACCACGGGTGTGACCGATACAACCTTGGCCGCCGACCGGATCGCCTGAACCACAGATCCCAGAGATTTGAGATCATCAACCGAACCGGAAGTTACCGCCGACTCGATCTTCGGGAGATTGTCTTTTATTACGTTCTTGAAAATATCAAGTAATACCGTGTTCTGCATCTTCACTGAAACTTTAATGTTGAGCGGAACGACTCACATACCTTGTGCTCATCGAGCAAGGCAGCCGAAAGACCCGCCACTTCAAATATTCCGCGGGAGAATATCTCCCCCGCCTTCTGGGCTGTTGATGGTAATTTTGTGATAAGGGAAGAAGCTATCCTGGTAACCCCGATCACTTCATCCACTTCGAAAACCACTCTTTCATTCGCGCCCCTTACTGCAACCATCCGGTTGTAAACAGCCTTCCCTTCACTCTCCTGAACCCCCGACCTCGAAAGACCCAGGAGGTTCTCGAGACTGAAGCAAAGAAGCAATTCCCCGTCGATATTCACCAGACCGCGGAATGTCCGGTTGGTTCTGAACGGAACGAAGTGGACCGGCTTGATCTCCACAGCCACAAGGAACGCGTCGGTCGGGATCGCGAGTACTTCACTTCCCAATCTGAAAACCGTGACCGAAAGGTCCCCCTTCTCGATCACTTCTTTCTTGTGGGAGAGGGTCTCGGTCCATGTATCTATAAATTCCGGGGGGATATCACGGTCGAAAAAATCACGGGCGGCACTTGTATAGACGGGGCAGTGTTTGCAGTGGAGATATTCAGTGAGACTCTCACACGACTTGTCTCCGAACACGCCTATGACTTTCCAGCATTTACTCTCTTTTCCGGTCATCGGTTCTTCCTGTCGGTAATTCTTTTAAGTCTTTCCCTGTAGATCTTCGACCGCGAACTGTCCCCCTTCTCATCATAAAGGAGGCTGATGTGGACGAGGGCTTCCTCGTGGTTCGGTTCAAGATAAAGCACTTTCAGAAAGTTGTTCTCGGCCTCATCGATCAAACCTGTGGCGTGATCGATCACCCCCATCAGGCAGAGCAATTCCCTGTTGGCGGGTTCCCTGAAGATCAACTCCTCACACTTTTTTCTTGCGGATGGGTAATCACCGCCATCGGCAAGACTCTTGATATACTCAATATCAAACCCGTTACCGGGCGGTATCCCCGCGTCACTGATCCTCCCGGCCACTTTTTGCTTAACCGCGGAAGATGGACGTACAAAATTCCGTTCGGGGATATTATTTTTGAATCCTGGGGCAGCTGACTTGACCGCTGATGATACCCGGGGAACCGGTTCTTCATTCAGAAGAACGAAAGTCTTGGGCCTTGAAATGGCGGAGAACCCTGAACCGGCAAAGAACATCACCTCTGTGTGACCCGAGAAGAGATACCCTCCCTTTTTCAGCAGTCTTTTGATGTTGGCGACCGCGGTTTCCCTGGCCTGTTTGTCGAGATAGATCACCAGGTTTCTGCAAAACACAATATCATATGGTTGTTTGCCGTTGAGGAATCCTGATTCACACAGATTACCCTTCTGGAAACTGACCATTTTCCGGGCCCTCTCATTCAGACGGAAGGATTCGCCCTCTCGTGTAAAATATTTTTCCAGCATTCCCGCATCTTCCCCTCTGAAAGATGATTTTCCGAAGAGTGCCGCTTTCCCTTTTTTCAGGGCCTTTTCGCTGATATCAACAGCATCGATCTGGGTGATCTCCGGTGGAAAATTGATATCGAGAAGTGATATTGCGACAGAATAGGGTTCCTCACCGGTGGATGAGGGGATCGAGAGTATCCTCAGAGGCCGGGGTGCGGGATTCATGAATCTGCCGATCACTTCCTCCTTCAAAAAGTTGAACGGCTCCACATCCCTGAAGAACCATGTTTCGGGGACAACTATGGATTCAACAAATGCCTGAAATTCAGCTTCATCCGAACCAAGAAGTGTTGCGAACCGGTGTATCGATTCGATACCAAGAGTGTTCATTTTCCTGTTTACGGCGAGTTCTATGCTCTTTATGCCAATGGTTGAATAGTCGAGGCCGATCTTCCCGGCCAGCAGATCAGTTATCTCTCGCAAAGCAGCAAGCGGATTACTCACCGGCTGCCTCTCTAAAAAGATCCTTCCTGAGGAACGGTGGAAGAAGATCAATAACCGAGATCAACTGTACTATTCCGGTTTTAAGATTTATCAGGCGGCCAAGATATCCCGTTTCCTCGGTGATCAGACCGGGGTTCTGGAGTTCATCCTCCTTGATCCTGATGATATCCATCACTTTTTCGCAGAGAAGGCCGAGTTTGTGGGTTTCTTCACCTGCATGATAATTAACAACCAGTATCCTTGTGCTGAGATATTTTTTGGTCGTGAGGCCCATCAGGAGGTCCCTAAGATCGATCACGGGTACAATGTCTCCACGGAAATTGAATCTTCCCGCGAAATAAGAGGGTGCCTTGGGGAATGTGGTCATGTTCACCGGAGGTGCCACTTCGATCACTTCGCTGGCATTAATGGCATACCGGTTTTCACCGATCTCAAAAGTAAGACAGAGCACCCGTCAGCCTCCAAACCTGAACTTGGAGACAACTTCACGGAGGGAAACAACCGCCCCCTCGAGACGCTGGGTTATCTCTGTAAATTCCGAGATCGACTCCCGAGTGTGGAGTGCCACTGTGTTGAGTTCACTCATCGCGTCGCTGATCTGAGCGGCGCCATCGGTCTGCATCTTCATTTGTGAACTGACCGCCTCAAAACTTGGAAGAACGTCGCGGGTATACTGAATGATCTCGTTTATGCTCTCGGCTATGCCTGAAATGCGGCCCGCGCTCGAGCGAGTGGTGCCGGCATAAACCTCGACCCCTATAACGCCTGATTTCACCGCTTGCTGCATCTCGTGGATCATTTCCTCGATCTCAAGGGCGGCCATTGCTGTCTCATCCGCGAGGCGTTTTATTTCTGAGGCGACTATCGAAAATCCCGCGCCGTATTCACCCGCTTTTTCCGCCTCTATCGAGGCGTTCAGCGAAAGAAGATTGGTCTGGGTGGCTATCTTTGTGATCGTTGTTATCACATTCGAAATGTTGGCCGTTTTCTGATAAAGAAGTGCCAGTTTTTCAGAAATGTCACGTGAGCCCTCTTCAAGTGATGTCATGGAGCCTGTGATCTCGTTAAGTCCGGCAACACCCCTGTCGGCAAGCTGCAGTGATTTACCCGACTTGTCAGCCACTTCGTCCACAGTTCTCGAGAGATGGATAGAGCTGCTGTATATCTCTTTTCCTGTCGCATTAACCTCAGCCGTGGAGGCAGCCTGCTGATTGATGGCAGCATTAAGCGCCTGAACCGATGAGGAGATCTGGGTTACCGCCGAAGTGACGGCAATGCCGGCCTTACCCACCTCACCAAGAAGCGCCTCCAGATCAAAAATTGTTGTCCGGATAGCCCTGAAGAGGTTCCAGATCTCATCCTTCTCTTTCTCCGCCTTCCCTTTGGTCACAAGGTACTTTGTCTCCAAAGCACGTATTCTCTCCTTCGAGGTTTTGATGTCACCATCAGCGAGACTGTTGGCTATCTCCGCGACACCGGTAACGGGAGTGATGATCCCCCGGGCTGTGAAGTAGATGAAGATCATTGCAAGCACGAATGCCCCACCTGCGATCATCAGACGGAAGACGATACGGAAATACGTACGGTTAACAGCGACATTGAGCACTTTTTCGAGCTCCGCAAAAGTCGCGTTGGTAAACTCAAGACTTTGGTCGAGCTTGGCGATCGTGAGACTGGTCAGTTCCTCGATACCGTATGATCTGTTATTCCTGATGATATTCTCATATATTTCAATCAACGAGACCATTTCCGACCGGTATCTGTCGAGCATTGGGGAAAGGGTTTGCGCTATCGATTCGAGTTCGCCGTTGAACTCGGGATCGAGATCTATCGTGCTGCTGATGGAAGAGGGTATTTCATCTGTAATGTTTACTTTGAGGCTTCGGCTGAGATAGATCATCTCTGAAAGACGGTCGCTGTTGAAGAGTGTGTCCTTCTCATCCTCGATCGCCAGGAGGAAAGAGCTCCCCATCAGATCGTGCACCTTTGGCATCTTGTGAACCGCAACATACATAAGGTAGTAGGAATCGCCGGCGGGATCAAGGATCAGTCTCGAACGGATGGTTATAAGCTTCATCAGTTTCTGAATGTCGTTGGAGAGTTTGTCATATTCGATCTGCAGTTCGGCATCTGAAATATTCCTCCCTTTCGATATCAGTTTCTCCCATTGCGAAAGAAGTGCCCTCGGCGCAACATAATACTCCTTCTCACGGCTCAGTGTTTCCTCATCCACCGAAATGAGTTCGCCAACATCCAGGGAAGCTGCGGTCAGTTTATCGAACTCATCCTTGATCTGGGAGTTCAGTGCCGCGATCTGTGACTGAAAATCATGCCCGGAGGCAGTACCCGCAAAAGTGTACGATTTGTGCTCCATAAGGTGAACCTGCAGGGCGCTGAGGGGACGGAAAATCTTCACCCCTGCTTTCTCCATCCGGACAAATTCGACAGATTCAAGGAGATTCGACAGGTTAATAAAGAGCATGATCGTCAGGGGGACGCCGAGCAGCAACCCGATGAGGATGAGTTTGGTGAGAACCGTGAAGCGGCGAAGGATAATATTCAGTTTCAGGATCAGCTTTTTCATCTCAGCCAACCCTGAACTTGGTGAGTTCATCATTCAATATCGAAACCGCAGAGGTAAGCTGACCGGTGGCAGATCTGAATTCCTGGAGCGATTCCTTGGTCTGTTCAGAGGCCACAGAGAGTTGCTGCATCGCCTCACTGATCTGTTCCGCTCCTTCTGTCTGCCGCCTCATTCCAAAATTGAACTCATCGAAGTGAGGCGCCAGTTCATTCACACTGTTGATCACATCGTTAAGTTTCCCGGAGATACTTGAAACGGTGATGCTGTCACGTCTTACTTCTTCGGAAAATTTGTCCATCTCCATCACGCCGGATGAAACGGACGACTGCATTTCCCGGACCATGTGTTCGATGTCATGTGTGGCGACGGCAGTTTGGTCGGCGAGGCGGCTGATCTCCCTGGCGACAACGGAGAAACCTTTGCCGAATTCGCCGGCTTTTTCCGCCTCTATCGCCGCGTTGAGCGAGAGGAGGTTGGTCTGATCGGATATCTTGTTAATGGTTGTAACCACGGTGGATATCTTGTTTGCTTTTGAATTGATAACCGAGAGCTTTGCGGATATCGATCCGGTGGCTTCGATCAATTGATGTATGGCATTCTCGAGGGTGGTGAGGTTACTTCTTCCCTCTTCCGCTGTCGCGGAAGCCTGATCGACACTTACACCGATCTTCTCTTCGAGGGTTTTCAACAGGCTGTTGGAGGTGTTAAGTATCTCCTTGGCGGTGGCGGTCACCTCTTTGATCGAGGCCGCCTGCTCTGCAA
>RHKR01000128.1 GCA_008363265.1 Chlorobiota bacterium | reverse complement strand
TCTCTGTACCACAGGCATCGAATGTTAAGATCACTGTTTACAATGCCCTCGGCCAGCAGGTAGCTGAACTTGCAAATGAAATGATGAACTCCGGCATCTACGAAGTTGACTGGAACGCGTCAGCTCTTTCAAGTGGTGTTTATGTTTACAGGCTGGAAGCCGGTAATGTAAATATCACCCGTAAAATGAGTTTGTTGAAATAGTTTCCTCATTTCAACAACCTTCGACTAAGAGCCCTCGTGACCCGGGGGCTTTTTTATTTTGTTCTGCTAAAATTTTACAGAGTATAAACTGTCAAGTAAACCACAGAGCACACAGAGCACACAGAGATAACGGTAAAAAACCATATAGTACGCGGAGTTTTTTGAGCAATTTGAGAAATTTTGCTGCAAAAGTCTCTAAATCACTTCTCAGTGAGCTCTGTGGGCTCTGTGGTGTATTAAATCTTTTCACAGGGATTCAGCTTTATTGGGAATAGAGCCGTGGAACTGGGAGATGAGCCAGCGGTTACCGTGTTTTTCCAGGACGCCGGTGTAGCGGATGTTGCGGTTCTCGTTTACGCCCGCCGGGGTTTGTACCTGTTGATCGGCGATCACCGCAAACCAGGCAACGGTTTTTGATTGGGAGAGCCGGATCTCTTTGCAGTGAATTGTGAAGTGGACCGCCTGAATGAAGCGTGACGATTGAACAATGTGGCTCCGCATTTCATCCCACCCGAAATATTCCGCTTTATCGTAGATACCGAAGGCCACCAGTTCAGGGGTTTTAAGCCAAAGGGTGTCGTGTGCGAGGGTATCCCGCTGTTCGAATGCCTTGAAGAGTTTGTCAACGGTCACGAACGCGGCGTGTTCCGGGTGATCATTTTTCGCGGTTTCTTTAACGCAGCCGGTGAAAAAGTAAGAAATTATAATGAATGAGAATAATATTGTTTTCATATCGAGCGGGATTTTTTTATTATGCGTTTCAAAATTTAACAAAAAACGGACAATTGAATGAACTTCGACGATATTAAAGCGTGGCTGGAAGAGAATAAAGAGGAACGCGGGATCAGATCATGGGAAAAAGCAGGCCTAACGGGAATGTCAACTTATGGTATCGGGCTGACGAAGATCAAAGGGTTTGCCAAAAAGATCAAAAAAGATGCGGCACTCGCGCGTGAACTCTGGGCACAGCCTGTTTATGATATGAAGATTATTTCAGTGTTGATCGATGATCCCAAATTATTAACCCGCGAGAGGGTTGAAGAGCAGATCAAAGAGACAGAGTTCTGGATGCTGTCGTACGCCTATGTATCTAATCTTTTAAGCGCGGCACCATTCAAGAGGGAACTTGTACTGGAATGGATCGATGAAAAGAATGATATCAAACGCCGCATGGGTTTCGCGATGCTCGCGGGAGTGATCAAGGCGGAAAATCCCGTAAATACCGGATTCGCCACAGCGATCATTGACAGGATCGAAAAAGAGATCAACTCGGAGGAGAATTTCGTTAAAGATGCAATGAACACATGCCTGCTTGGATTGGGCCAGATAAATAAAGAATTGAATGAAAAGGCACTTGGAGCGGCAAAACGTATCGGGAAAGTGGATGTCGATTATGGCGAGAATTCATGCGAAGCGCCAGATTGCGTGAAACACCTCTCATCGCCCAGATTGCAAGAGAAGTTAAACTAACCTATACCGTAGAAATTGTCTTCTGATTTGAGCAAGCGCTCGAGTGTTCGGGCAATTACGCTGTTTCCGGGCTCGCGGAGGTCAGGGTCGCTGTTTATTATCTGTTGTGCCTGCTCCTTGGCGGCGAACATGATCTCTGAATCGTTGGCGATATCGCAGAATCTGAAATCCGGGATGCCACTCTGCTTTTTACCGAAGATGTCACCCGGTCCGCGCATTTTCAGATCGATCTCGGAGAGTTTGAATCCGTCGCTGCTTTGCTCCATTGCCTTTAACCGGGTGATCGATCTCCATCTCTCAAGGATGTGTTGCGGCAGGTATTCGATCTGCTGTTGCAGTTTTCCCGCGGATGCCACAATTTCATCTTTTGTGACCAGAATACAGTAAGACTGGTCGGCGCCACGGCCAATTCTTCCCCTCAACTGGTGCAGCTGCGATAGTCCGAACCTGTGGGCCTCGTTAATCACCATAACTGTGGCATTGGGGATATCTACTCCCACCTCTATAACAGTGGTTGACACGAGGACGCTGAACTCACCCGCGGCGAAACGGTTCATTACATCCTCTTTTTCCTTCCACTTCATTCTGCCGTGCAGCAATCCGGTTTTAATATCCGGGAAGATATGAGTTGAAATCTCCTTGAATCCTTCCTCGGCGGCTTTAAGATCGAGTTTTTCCGATTCTTCGACCAAAGGGAAAACGATAAAAGCCTGTCTTCCTTTTTTTACCTCCGTTCTGATAAAAGTGTAAACACCGCCCAATGCAGATTCACCTCTTATCGCTGTCCGGATGGGCACCCGGTTGGCGGGAAGTTCATCGATCACCGATACATCCAGTTCACCGAAAACTGTCATCGAGAGTGTGCGTGGGATCGGGGTGGCCGTCATTACCAGAACATCAGGAGTCTCAGCTTTCTGCATCAGGCGCGCCCGCTGTTCCACACCGAAGCGGTGCTGTTCATCGATCACGATCAGACCAAGCCGCTTGAACTCGACAATATCCTCAAAGAGGGCGTGTGTACCGACGAGAATATTAATCTCACCGCTTTCGAGAGAGCCGAGTATCCGCTTCCGCTCTTTTGCGGTGGTGCTTCCTGTTAAAAGCTCAATATTCAGCCCGTATGAGGGGTTTTTCTCATTGAGGATATACAACAGTTTAGAAAGATTCTTAAAATGCTGGGCGGCCAGCACTTCGGTTGGTACCATAAGGGTTGCCTGATAACCGGAATCGATAGCCATAAGCATGGCGATAAGGGCAACCACGGTTTTACCGCTTCCCACATCACCCTGAAGCAGGCGCATCATCGGCTGAGGCGCGAACATGTCCTCCTTGATCTCGTGGAGAACATTGAGCTGTGCCTTGGTAAGCTGAAAGGGGAGGGCATCAATGAGATCCTTGACAAGCCTGGTTTTTACACCGAACCGGATACCTTTGGCAGTTTTACGGAAAGCATCCCGTTTGGCAAGGGCGTTCAGCTGGAAGTAGAAGAACTCCTCGAATTTCAATCTTTTCAGGGCCTTATTAACATTCTCCATCGAAGTGGGCTGATGGAGTTCGCGCACGGTCTCCGGAAGTGGAGGGAACCGATACTTTTCGAGTAACTGACCGGGGAGGGTTTCTTCGATATCCTTGAAATATGAAATGAGCGCGCGATCGATGATCCTGCGGATGCCTGTTTCGCCGAGACCGGCTTCCTTGAAAAACTGATTTACGGAGTAAACAGGAATGATCTTGCCTGTGTTGAAGAAGTTGGAGCTTTCTTCATCCGTCAGCTTATCGAACACAGGGTGGATGATCTGAAGGTCACCCCTTTTTGAAAGAGAAGGTTTTCCTGAAAAAGCGACCACCTGACCGGGTGAGAATGTTTTTACGTAGTATTCGATCCCCTGGAACCAGATACAGTCGAGTTCACCTTTACTGCTGTCGCTGATCCTGACCGCGAGAAGTCTTTTCTTGCCGAACGATACAGCTTTTGAATCCTGAACAGTGCCGATGAGGGTTAATTCATTCGAGTAGCCTTGCTTTACGAGCTGGTCAGCCTTTGCGATCGTCAGGATGGTTGTCCGGTCGACATAGCGGAACGGAAGATACCAGAGGATATCACGTATCGTTGATATCCCTGCATTTCTGAAGGCTTTTGCCCGGGCAGGTCCTACAAGGGAAAGTTTACTGATCGGTTCATCAAGTCCGGCCACAATCAAGCCTGTCAGTCAAACTGTTTATTCTTGATCCTGCCGGCGATCCTGTTGTACTCGGTTTCTATTAGCTCCTGCGAGTATTTTCTCTCGAGCCTTCTGATGGTGAAGTGCGCGGTGGCGATCTCCTGATAGAAATCGGTAAAGAGGTAGTTTATCGTGGCACCACCTGCGGCGCCGATGATCGGGGTTGCCTGACCGACGAATTTTATCAGTACATTCTGGGAAAACCGTTCGGTTATCTTGGCGAGGAATTTGCCAAGCACACCCGAAGCCACTTCACCTGCCAGAAAAGCCTCAAGTCTCCCGGCCAATGCGGCGATCTCCCGGGCAAGAATTACCCTGATCGCGTAGTAGGAAGAGTTCATCGCGTCATCGGCCGTATTCCGTGAACCGAAAGCAAACACCTGGACGCAGTTCAATCTCGTTTCCACTTTGGAGAGATCTTCTCCGTTCATTTTCGCGATCTCGGCTATCGATCTGAGCATGATCGTTGTCGTGAGCGGCAGTTCGATCGCAAGCGCGGTGAATCCGAAAAGTCCGGCACCACCCCCGAGCACACTCGCGACCAGTTTATGAATCTTTTTTGAGTCATGTTCTGAGTTCGACTCGACATACTCAAGTGTTTTTGCGGCGAGGTTGGTACCTTTTAGCAGGGCATCATTCGTTATGTCGGATATCTTGTTCCGGCTTCCCTCGGGTAGTTTCTCGATAAGTTTTTCGATCGGACTGCCGATAAAGTTGGATACTTTTATAAAGAACGATGGCTGTTCCATCGTTATAACTGCCTTCTCGAGCTCCAGAAAGTCGCTGTACTCGATGCCTGATGAGAACAATTTAGCGTCGTCGCTCATTTTAATTCTCCGAGGTAATTGGTTAAAAGTCTTACGCCGAAGCCTGTCATCCAGGTCTTGGTGTAGCTTGTTGATCCGTTCGCGATCGCGGGTCCCGCGATATCGATATGTGCCCAGTTGTCTGAATTCTGTACGAAGCGTTCGAGGAATTTCGCCGCTGTTATCGCACCCCCGTATCTTCCGCCTGTATTCTTTACATCGGCCACATCGCTTTTAATGTGTTTGTTGTATTCATCCCAGAGGGGCATGCGCCAGAGGCGTTCGCGGGTAAGTTCGCCCGAAGCGATGAGTGAAGAAGCAAGTTCGTCATTGTGGGTGAAAACAGCCGCGGCCAGGTCACCGAGGGCAACGGCCGCCGCGCCGGTGAGGGTTGCAAGGTCGAGTATTACATCGGGTGATTCACCGGTTACATACCAGAGCGCGTCGGCAAGAACTATCCTGCCCTCGGCATCGGTGTTGTCAACCTCAACCGTTTTTCCGGAATAAGTGGTTACAATATCGCCGGGACGATATGATGTTCCGCTGAGCATGTTCTCAGCCAAAGGAAGTGCCGCCACCACATTGAGGGGGAGCCGAAGATCAACAATATTAAGCATTGCTCCCGTAACCGCGGCCGCGCCCGACATATCAGCTTTCATCCAGCCCATGTTCTGCGCGGGCTTTATCGAAATGCCGCCTGAGTCGAAGGTTACACCCTTCCCTACGAGGGCAACACTCTTAACAGCTTCAGGGTGCGAGTATCTGATCACAGCGAGCCGGGGAGGGGTTGCGCTTCCACCACCGACAGCGAGGATACCCCCCATTTTAAGCTCTTTCAGTTTGGTCTCATCGAATATCTCGACTGTACAGTCGGGCAGGCCTGTGAATACTTCCAAAATTTTTTCTGAAAAGGTAACGGGGTTGATCACATTTGCCGGTTCATTCGCGAGTTCTCGGGCAAGCATTACACCGGCTATAACCTTGTTGGTCTTGTCGAGAATCTTTTCGGTAGACTCAACTGAAGTCGTGACGAGATTCACTTTGAGAGGAGACACTTCACTCTTCGAGAGGTAGCGGTTGAATCTGTAGCAACCGAAGTAAATCCCCTCGATCAGAGATTGATACAACGCATCCGGATCGGTGAAGATATCTTCATAATCCTTGTGGCAGGGGAGAACAAGATTGACCGTGGTGACATTGTTATTCAGCTCATTGAAAAATTTTGTGGTCCGCTCCCTGAAGAAATCGGTGTTCTTTTCCTTTGAGGTCAGTTTCAGAATGGAAAAATGATGTTCATCGTTGGAACAATACAGGTGTTTTGATTTGCCAACGAATGCCTGCCGCTGAAGGGGGGTGACAATTAGTTTGTGCTCAGCAATAAGTTTGTCGAGCTCTGCTTCAAGTGTATCACCCTCTCTCATCCAGGAAACTGTCATTCCCTTGGTATCAAATTCAGGTTCACGGGTTACAATAATTTCCGGATCAAACATTCTCATTCTCCTCTTCAGTTTGTTCAAGCATATAGTTGATGATCTCGTCGATCTTATCCGACAGATGGAAGTTCCTTATCCTGATCCCGGCGGCATGTTTGTGACCACCGCCTCCAAAATGAGCCGCGATCTGACGGATGTCGTACCCCTGTTTTGATCTGAGTGAGACCTTAAATCCCTCTCTTAATTCGATAAATATCGCACCGAGTTTTACTCCCTGGATCGCCATGCAGAGGTTGATGAAACCTTCCGTGTCAGATTCGATCGCGTGGGTTGTCTCAAAATCACTTTGTGAGAGTGACATTACAGCCAGCCTTCTGTTGTCTCCATAGATGTGGAGTGAATTAAGTGCTCTTCCCAGGAGGGCAAACTTGCTGAGTGAATCCTGCCCATAGATGAGATCGTTTATTTCTATCGGTACAACACCCTGTTCCAGAAGGTGAGCCGCGATCCGGTGCAGATCAGGGGTTGTTCTTTCGAATTTGAAGTTACCTG
>RHKR01000127.1 GCA_008363265.1 Chlorobiota bacterium | reverse complement strand
CCGGCAAAGACCTTGCTCCCTTCTGTCTTTTCTACAGGGATCGGTTCGCCGCTGATCATGCTCTCATCGATGAACGACGTTCCAGAGACCACGGTGCCATCCACGGCTATCTTTTCACCCGGCTTTACGACGATCTCATCTCCCACGCGGACATTAGCGAGAGGCACTTCCTTCTGCACTCCGGCGAAAACAACAGTGACGGTCATCGGCTGGAGGCCGATAAGTTTTTTAATGGCGGATGAGGTATGCCCCTTCGCACGGTCTTCGAGCATTTTACCGAGCAAAATGAACGCGATAACCACTGCAGCTGCCTCAAAATAGACGTGGGCTTCGAGACCCCGGGAAGTCCAGAATTCCGGGTTGATCGTATTAAAAACGGAAAATATATAAGCAACACCCGTGCTCAGTGCCACAAGAGTATCCATGTTCGACGATCTGTTCTTCAGCTGCTTCCACGCTCCCACGAAGAAACGGCTCCCAAACCAGAGCACGACCGGAGTAGATAACGCCCACATTATCCAGTTGGCAAAAGGCATGTGCATGAAGAACATTCCGATGATCACCACGGGTAGTGACAGGATGATAGCTCCAAGGGTTTCACGGCGCAGTTTTTCGGATGCCTTGCGGTGCAGTTCATCCACGTCGGTTTTTCCTTCGTCGGTCACCAGATCGTAACCGAACCTCTGAACTGATGCTTTAAGGCTATCGGGGGTGATAAGCTTCGCGTCGAACTCGATCTGCACGGTAGCGTTGGCATAATTAACAACTGCTGACTCCACACCGGGTTGTTTCGCGAGGGTTTTCTGCACACGTGTGGCACACGCGGCGCAGGTCATGTTGAGTACCGGGTATGATTTCTTTACTGTTTTGCTCAATGCGGGATTCTCTAAATTCTAAAGACACAATTATAAGATATTTTTTTAGAACTCACAGATATTGTTTATTAACAGAATGTTTTATAAGTTTAATTTCCGTTAAACATTCAGTTCTGAAACCTGTATTTTTAGACCTGAATGTCTCCGGTTGCACTATTAAAATAACTTACTCGAAGAAAATTATATGTGTGTAAATATTCTCCTGAAGAATACCGGTACGAACGTAATATCGGGCCGGATCATGGATTACGAAATGGATATACTGGGGAAGTTTATCCCTGTACCAGAGGGGGGTGAGATATTCAACGCTGAAAATTACAGTGCGAGGGAGACACTTCCAAAAGTAAAATATGGCCATGTTCTTGTGGATTTCCTCGATAAGCCCTATCCCACCGACGGGATGAACAGTGAAGGCCTCTCGATGAACATGACCTGGCTTGATGAAACAGTGTATCCGCGGCAGGAGGAGAGGATCGAAGGGAAGGAGTATCATCCTTTTAATTATCTACTCTCCTACGTACTCGGCCAATGTAAGGATGTTGAAGAAGTGCGGTACGTTTTGGAAACAGTCTATTTCTACGAGGTCCCGCTCGAACTTTACACATGGCGTCCGATGATGCACCTGATAGCGAACGACAGAAACGGCGGGTCTTTGATCGTCGAGTTCATTCAGGGTGTTCCGGTGATCCACGATTTTGGGATCATGACTGGGAGCCCGACACTTGATATCCATCTGAAAAAACTTGATGAATATAAAAAACTGGTGGCGGAGAATCCGGAATTGGCAGGATTCAGGGGAATCGCGAAAGTGCTTGACAGCGAATACCCCGATGAAAGATTCCTGCTCTTATTTCACCTGAATGAAACCCGGGAAAAAGCGAATACCGTTCAGAAAGCCGTTGCAAGGTGTTTTCGTATTCTGGGGCGTGCCGAGTTTTGGGATGAAGAGTTCAAACTAAGGGACGGGTCGCGGGCGAAATTCCTCTGGGCGATGGTCAGGGATCACAAGGCCGCGAGGCTCTATTTCCGTTCCCGTTACAATCAGACGGTCCAAATGGTGGATGTTAATAAACTGCTGAGTTCCGGCAGGTCTGACATTTACATAAAAAACGGGGAATGGTTCACAGAAGTGGAGTAGGGATTCAGTTGTTCAGTGGTTGTAATTCCGAAAATTTTTACGATTTTGAGTAGCATTATTCCTGAAACTTTGGATACTGAAATGACAGAACAACTACTATTTGGGCAGTACAGAATTGAATCAACCATAGGTGCCGGGGGCATGGCAATCGTTTACAAGGCTCATCACATCTCCCTCGACAAACACTTCGCGATAAAAAAGCTTTCAGATTCCCTTGCCCAGAGTGCCGAGGCGAAGGAAAGATTCATCCGTGAGGCACGCACACACTCCCGCCTCGAGCATCCCAATATTGTAAAATTTCATGATATCCTGCAGGATCATGCCACCGGGAACGTTTATATTGTGATGGAGTATGTCGAGGGTCGCACCCTCGCGAAGATGATCGGCAGGGAGACGGGACCAATTCCTTTTGAGAATGCATGGCCGATCTTCAGACAGATACTGGAGGGTATCGGATATGCCCACTCGCAGGGGGTGGTTCACAGGGATATCAAACCCGGAAACATTATTGTAACTACTGATAACAAAGTGAAAATCCTCGATTTTGGTATCGCCCGCGATGAAACGGGGCACACGATCACACAATCGGGACAAGTGGTCGGTACACTGCAGTATGCCAGTCCGGAGCAGATAAAAGGGGAAAGGGTGGATCAACGCTCCGACATCTACAACCTCGGCATGACCCTTTACGAAATGGTCGCCGGAAGACTCCCGCACGACATAAACCCAAACTCAAGCTCTTTCCACATCATGCAGCGCATGCTTAACGATGATGTGCCCGACCCAAGGACATTCTATCCACATATTCCTGAAAATGTGGTTGCTGCGATCTTTAAGGCGATAGAGAGGGATGTGAATGTAAGGGTCGGCACAATCAGTGGTTTTGCCGGGTTGTTAAATGGGGGAGTATCGAAAGGTGATACAGAAACGTTTCCGCGATTTATTCCCCCAAAAACCTCTCAGAATGAACAAGATTCATTCAATTTTTCCTCATCTATTAATGATATTAAACCATCGGATTTGCGTGGATCGATTGAAGTAGAGTATCAGAGATTGTTGGAACTTGGGAAGGAACATGTTGGGCTGTTAGTTAGCAGGGATAACTCCAGGATCCGAATAACCAATAATGTGGATGGGACAAAGAGCGAAAGAGCACTTTTGTTGGGTGGCATTCTGTTTCTGGGGGTTTTAGGAATTGCTACCTTAAGTGTGGGTGGATTGATTCTTCTCATAGTAATGGGCTTTGTAATACGAAAGTACAGACAGAAGAAATTTGAGCCTGAAGTAGTTACAATTTCAGGAGATGAGATTACCTTTACTACAAAGGAACAGCCATCTTTACTGAAATTGGGTTTCAGTGATATAATTCGATTTTCACATTTATCTGACCAGAATATAATTATGGCTAGCAGCAGAGGGAAGAAGAGTGTGGAATTTTGTCGAAACTCTAATAAAATGATGATGCATGAGTTTACAAAAATTCTGAATACCATCTTGGAAAAATCGAAGACTAGCTGATCGACTTTCATGGATTGGCTGTTGTGTAGTCAGGTGCTCTCCCTCAGCAGGTAGAGCCTGACCTACAAACGCAACGGGCAACACTTCTAACAAATAAGAGACATTTTTACCGTTTATGAGAAACGCGCAGACGCCCCCCTGACAGAAAATGGATTTAAGTTCATTAAAGTGAACAATGTGTTTGGCACGCATTATGCATGGTGAAGTATGATTATTGCGGAAAACATACAATGTCCGGTGTGATATTTACAGTACCCGACAGGTGCAAGAGGTGTTACTCATGCATCCGTGAGTGCCCGGCAAAGGCCATCAGGGTCGTTAACGGCCAGGCGCTCATAATTCAGGACCGCTGCATCAGTTGCGGTAACTGCGTCGTGGTATGTTCTCAGCACGCAAAAAGCATCATCAGCAACATCGAACAGACCCGTTACGACGTACTTCCTGACATCGAGAGCGAGAGGATCGCGATGGTTGCCCCATCGTTTGCGGCTGCATTTCCGGAGAATTACGAAAAGATCCCCGCGGCACTCAAACGGCTGGGATTCGATACCGTCGTTGAAGTTGCCTTCGGTGCTGATCTGATCGGTAGTGACTACATTGAAGCAGTAATGAACGCCGAAGTGCGGCCTGTGATCAGCACGGCCTGCCCCGCGGTTTTCAACTATATTCAGAAATACTATCACGAACTTATGCCGAACCTGGCAAGAATAGTCTCTCCGATGATCGCCCTCGGCAGATATCTGAAGAAGGAAAAAGGGGAAAAGACCAAGATAGTTTTTGTGGGTCCCTGCGTGGCAAAGAAGGAAGAGTTCACCGATTCACCCGTTGAGGGGGTGATCGACTCCGTTCTGACTTTCGCAGAGCTGAAGGAAATGCTCCTTGAGGAAAACATAGCCCTTCACGATCTTGAGACCACCCCTTTCGATCCGCCGAGGGCGGCAATGGGAAAAGCCTTCCCTCTTGCGGGTGGGCTGTTGAAATCGACAGACCTCCCGGGTGATGTACTCGATGATGAAATAATCGTGGTTGAGGGAAGAAAAAAGGTTCTTGAAATAATTGATGAGATAGCCGATCACAACATCAACGCCAGATTTGTGGACATCCTCTTCTGTGAGGGGTGTATTTCAGGTCCCGCCGTTGACTCCAACCTGAACTACTACTCCAAGAGGGAAAAAGTGATCGAGTTCATAAAGAAAGACCTGAAGCAGATTGACAAAAAAGTATGGAAGACCAATATATTCAACAGCAGGGATATCGATTTTTCCAGGGAATTCGTGAAGGAGAGTCAGAGAAGGCCAACACCGCCCGATGAGGCGATAGCCGAGATACTCGCCACGATCGGCATCAGGGAGAAGAAGGATGAACTGAACTGCGGTGCCTGCGGGTATGTAAGCTGCCGTGAGTTCGCCATCGCCATCGCGAAGGGGTTGAGTGAGAAGGAGATGTGTTTGCCCCACCTCCTCGATGAGATCAGGGAAGCGTACGACAACCTGCATGAGACCGAGGCGGCACTTCATTCAGCTGAAAAACTTGCATCGATCGGACAACTGGCGGCAGGTGTGGCTCACGAGATAAACAATCCGCTTGGTACCATCATGGTATATGCCGGGCTTTTGAGAAAGCTCGTCGACAAACACAAGATCGTTGAGGACATCAGTTACGACCTCGACATGATCATGGGGGAAGCGAACCGCTGCAAAGCGATCGTCGCCAATTTATTGAACTTCGCGAGGCAGGGAAAGCTAAATATCTCAACTTTTGATATATTTGCAGAGACGCGAAACATAGTTAAAAAACTTGACACTTCAGGGAAGTTTACCGGAATTAAAATTATTGATCATCTCCCCAAATCAGGGATGATCCAGGGGGACAGGGACCAGGTAGAGCAGGTTTTGGCGAACCTGCTTTTGAACGCCGCTGACGCGCTCCGGAAATCGGAAACAAAGGTGATAAGCCTCAGTTGTGAGGATCTCGGAGATAGCATCAAGGTTTTTATCGCGGACTCGGGAGAAGGAATAAAGAAGGAGAATTACGGAAAGCTTTTCACTCCGTTCTTTACCACGAAAGAGGCGGGAAGAGGCACGGGTCTCGGACTCGCCATCGCCTACGGCATCATGAAGATGCACAAAGGTGATATCAATTTCGTGAGTGAGGAGGGGAAAGGCACCGAGTTCTTCATCCGCCTTCCGAAAAAGCAGTTCTTAAATATATGAAGGTTATAAAATGAACTACGAGAAAAAAATATTACTTGTTGACGACGACATAGACATACTTGAACAGAACAGGATATTGTTTGAATCCGAAGGTTTCGAAGTGGCAATTGCTGAAACCAGTAATGACGGATACGAGAAATTCCTCGAATTCAAACCCGCTTGCGCGGTGATCGATCTTATGATGGAAGAGTACGACTCAGGCTTCGTTCTCGCCCACAAGATCAAAAAGCATCCGATGGGGAAAAAGATCCCCGTCTACATCGTAACGGCTGTAGCAAGCCAGACCGGGATGCAGTTCGAATCAATGACACCTGAAGAACAGGAATGGATAAATGCCGACGACGTTTTGAACAAACCCGTCGTGCTCGAAGAGATCATTTCAAGGATCTCTGATTTCTACGAAAAACAAACAAGCTGATCCGGAGTACCCGGGGTGGATGAGTCAGACCAACCCGCCAGGATCCTTTTAGTTGATGACGAAGACTATTTAAGGAATGGCGTAAAGAGAATTCTTCAGATCGAAGGATTTGAAGTTGATACCGCTGAAAACGGTGGTGAAGGCATTAGAAAAGGCACTGAATCCGATTTTGACATTGCGCTTCTTGACCTTAAAATGCCCGACATGAGCGGCATCGAAGTGCTGCGCAGCATCCGTGAGAAGCGTCCGAACACCATCTGTTTCATGGCGACGGCATATGCCAGCTATGAAACCGCGGTTGAAGCCACAAAATTGGGGGCTGAGGGATATATCCTGAAGCCCTTCACACCTGACGAGCTGATCCATAACATCGAAAAAGGGATGCAGAAGCGCCGGCTGATACTTGAGGCCGAGCGGCTGCGTCTTGAGCGTGAAGCCCGCCTTCTCGAACTCGCTTTTGAAAGAAGCCGGCTGAACACCATAATCAATCTCCTTGCCGACGGCGTGCTGGTGATGAACCAGTTCGGAGAGATGGTTTACTA
>RHKR01000126.1 GCA_008363265.1 Chlorobiota bacterium | reverse complement strand
CCATCGAGCAGACCAACGGCTCCAGAACCAGGCCTTCCTCCCCCTCCTCTGCTATGTTAAACGCTTCCACCGTTCTCTCAAAACTGCTCAGGCAGAGTATCTCTTTCCCGTGCGCTGGTCCGCCGCAAACGGCCGCGGTTTCCTCCATACCCCCCGAAATGCAATATGCCTCACCGCCGGTGTACTTTTCCATGTCGAATCCGCTCTCTTCAAGGAGACTGAGATCGATCCCCTCCGCCTCAAACCAGCTGAAAAGCTCCTCGAGCGTGATGGCGACATCTATCAGACCTGCATACTCCGGAAGGTCGGCTTCCATCTTTTTCGCCACGCACGGTCCTATAAAAACCACTTTCGCCAACGGCCCCTTCCTCCGTTTTATCAGTTTCGCCTGGGCGATCATGGGAGAGGGAACGGGGATAAGTTTATCAAGAAGTTCAGGTCTGTACTTGCTCGCGTACTCAACCGCCGCGGGACAGGATGTGGTGATCAATCCCTTCCCCTTTTCAGCGGCTCTTAGATACTCCTTGGTCACATAGTAGGCACCTTCGGCAACTTCAACCACCGTGGAGAAGCCCAACAGCCTTAGTGCCGAGGGGAAACGCCTTACAAGATTGGCATCGATCAAACCCGCGAACGAAGGGGCAACGGCAGCCACCACTTCGGCATCACTCTTCAAAAGTTCGCGCACCCTCTCTATATCCTTACGGTACGCCTTTGCCCCCTGTGGGCACTCGACCACGCATTTGCCGCAGAAGATGCACCTGTTCTCATCAACATAGGCCTGTCCTTCCCTGATGCCGACTGCTTTCACGGGGCAAACCCGGACGCAGCGGTAACAGTCTTGACACTTCGCCTTGTTTGTATAAATGTATTTATTCTCTTTCATCTTCAATCCAATCTTTCACCGGGGTCAAGTCACAAAACTTGCAATTTCCGTGCCACAGGCTTTTTAGCAAGGAATTCGGCAGTTTCAGACTCACTTTTCGCGTCTTTGATCTTGTTATTTCCCGGTTTTTAGAAAAATCCCTTGACAAATATCGGAATTTTCCATATTTTAATCAGTATAAATTTCTCGATATATTTTTCTCGATTAGAAAAGCACGCAAAAAGAAAGAAATTATGACCACAAAAGAGATCAAACATGTGCCCGAGCCGGTTCTTAGAAGACTTCCAAGATATCTTCAGGTTCTCTCCCGCCTTAAAGAGGCAGGAGTAAAGGAAGTCTCAAGCACCAGGATCGCCGATGAGTTATCGCTCGACTCAACACAGGTCAGAAAAGATATCGAGTTTACAGGGATAACGGGCCGCCCCAAAACGGGCTTCCCGCTCCCCGAATTGATTCATGCCATAGAATCATTCCTTAACTGGGATAATGTGAGTGACGCCTTCCTCGCGGGTGCCGGCAGTCTTGGTACCGCGCTCCTGGGATACCCCGGCTTCAAGAATTACGGCATTAATATTATAGCCGCGTTCGATGCCGACACTTCAAAGGTTGACGGCGTCATTCGCGACATCCCGGTTTTCCATATCGACCGCCTCACAGGCCTCGCGCAGAGAATGCATGTGCATATCGGCGTGATCACCGTACCCGCGGCCGCGGCACAGAAAGTCGCCGACGCAATGGTTGAAGGCGGAATTAAGGCGATATGGAACTTTGCCCCCATCCAACTCCGCGTTCCCCCCGGTATCATTGTTGAGAACACCCTGCTTCAGTCAGGGCTCTCGGTGCTCACCAGGAAGCTCGGACAATCACTTAAAGAACAGATATAAGGATATAAAATGCACAACGACACTCATGTAGCCGCGGTAAGAAAATTCGCCGCCGTATGTGCCATACTTGAAAAATATGAATACAAGCCTGAGAAGCTGGTCCCCATACTGCAACAGGTTCAGGAAGAATACAGATACCTCCCCGAGGATGTGATGGCCTATATCGCCACCGCGCTCCGCATTTCACCCGCAAGGGTTTATGGTGTTGCCACCTTCTACTCCCATTTCGCGCTCGAACCGAAGGGAAAATATGTAATAAAGGTTTGCGACGGCACCGCCTGCCATGTAAAGGGCTCGAATCCGCTTCTTAAAGAGATCCGCGGCAAACTCTCACTCGGAGCCAAGCAGCACACAACCAACGATCTTCTTTTCACCCTCGAGACCGTCTCGTGCCTCGGTGCCTGCGGCATCGCCCCTGTGGTTGTAGTGAACGAAGAGGTACACTCGCTGATGACACCCGGCAAGACCGCTGCCATGATCGATGCCATAATCGGGAAGGAGATGGTGGAAGATGAACAGCATGCCTGATCTTAAAAATATAGCCGCGGAGTTCAGTGAGCTTTACTCGCAGGTGAACCGCCGCGTGATAATATGCGCGGGTACCGGCTGCATGGCCAACGGTGCTCAAAAAATAAAGAACGAGTTCCTTCACATCGCAAACCTCACGGGACTGAAGTTCGAAACTGATCTCAGGAAAGAAGAGGAACGCTTCGATCTCTTGACCGGAAGCGGCTGCCAGGGCTTTTGCCAGATGGGTCCGCTCGTCACCGTTGAACCCGAAGGTATCTTCTACATAAAAGTAAAACCGGAGGATGTGGCTGAAATAGTTGCCGAAACCGTCATGCACGGCCGTCCTGTAGAAAGGCTTCTCTATAAAGCGTCCTCAGGAAAGCCCTGCCACACCGCGAGTGACATCAACTTTTACAAAAAACAGACCCGTCGTGTTCTGAAAGACTGCGGTAACATCAACCCCGAAGATATCAGGGAGTACATCCACCGCGGCGGTTACTCTGCTGCAGAAAAGGCACTGAAGGAGATGTCGCCCGTTGATGTCTGCGATGAGATCCTCAACTCAGGACTCAGAGGCAGGGGCGGCGGCGGTTTCCCCACAGGAAGAAAGTGGGCACTCGCCCAAAGCCAGAAGAGCGACAAAAAGTACATTATCTGCAACGGTGACGAAGGCGACCCCGGCGCGTTCATGGACAGAAGCGTGATGGAGGGGAACCCCCACTCGGTGATCGAAGGAATGCTCATAGCTGCCCACGCCATCGGTGCCGATGAAGGATATGTTTATGTTCGACTCGAGTACCCCCTTGCGGTTAAAAGGATAAAAAAAGCTGTTGAAGTGGCGCTTGAGTACGGAATACTCGGCGATAACATCTTCGGAACAGGAAAAAGCTTCCGTGTAAATGTGATGGAAGGCGCGGGCGCGTTCGTCTGCGGTGAGGAAACCGCCCTCATCTCCTCGATCGAAGGGAAAAGGGGAATGCCCAACCCGAAACCGCCGTTTCCCGCACAATCGGGTCTTTTCGGCAAACCCACGATCATCAACAATGTGGAAACACTCGCCATGGTACCCGGGATCATCCGGAACGGAGCGGCTGAGTTCAGACAGACCGGCACCAAAGACTCACCCGGAACAAAAACCTTCGCTCTCACGGGCCATGTGGTTAACACGGGACTTATCGAGGTACCCTTCGGCACAACCCTGCGCGAGATAATTTTCGATATCGGCGGCGGTGTCATCGGTAACGACGGGGAAATTGACCCTGAAGGTTTCAAAGCCGTTCAGATCGGCGGGCCTTCCGGCGGATGCCTTACGGAGGCACACCTTGACCTGCCGTTAAGTTTCGATTCCCTCCGCTCGATCGGCGCGATGGTCGGTTCGGGCGGACTCGTGGTCATGAACCGGAGCACATGCATGGTCAGGATCGCGAAATACTTCATGGAGTTCACTCAGAATGAATCTTGCGGGAAGTGCGTCCCCTGCCGTGAGGGAACAAGACAGATGCTCTCCCTCCTTGAAGACATCACCGAAGGAAAAGCAGATGAGCATACGCTTGAGATCCTCGACCAACTCGGAAAGGCTATCACGAAAGCCTCACTCTGCGGACTCGGTAAAACAGCCCCCAACCCGGTGCTCTCGCTCCTCACCCTGTTCAGGGAGGAGATGGAGATCCATGTAACCCAGCAAAGGTGCCCCGCGAAGGAGTGCAAGGCCCTCCTCACCCCGGTGGTTATCGAAGAGAAGTGCAAAGGGTGCGGCCTCTGCATAAAGAAATGCCCCGTTGGCGCCATTTCAGGAGAGAAAAAACAGCCACACTTCATTAATGAAGAGCTTTGCATTAAGTGCGGAGCGTGCATCGAAGCCTGCAGGCTCGACGCCATATCGGAAGGAGTTTAAAATGAACGGACAAAACACCCTGACCGTTAACGGACGGGAAATTGAGATAAACGGGGAGAAAAATCTCCTCGAAGTTATAAGAAAAGCGAATATCGACCTCCCGACATTCTGCTACCACTCGGAACTGAGTGTTTACGGAGCATGCCGCCTCTGCCTCGTCGATGTTGACGGACAGGGGATCAACTCCTCCTGCTCGATGAAGCCCCAACCGGGGATGAAGGTTAAAACCCACACAAAAGAACTGAGGGACATCAGAAAAATAAATATCGAGCTGATCCTCGCCTCCCACAAGCGGGAGTGCACCTCTTGCGTTAAGAGCGACTCTTGCAAGCTCCTCGAGATAGCCTCGAAACTCGGGGTTGAGGATGTCAGATTCAAACAGAAGTTCCGCGGCATGGGGATCGACAGGTCGTCCCCCGCGCTCATTCGCGACATGGACAAGTGCATTCTCTGCGGCGACTGCGTAAGGGCCTGCGACGAAATCCAGGGGATCGGTGTTCTCGATTTCGCCCACCGTGGCAGCGATGCCATCGTGGCCCCCTCTTTCGCGAAACAACTCGGCGAGGTTGAGTGCGTCGACTGCGGGCAGTGTGCCCGGGTTTGCCCCACTGCCGCCATCACCCCAGCTTCGGACACTGAACAGGTCTGGGAAGCACTCGACGACCGGGAGAAGGTCGTTGTGGTGCAGCTCGCTCCCGCGGTAAGGGTCTCGCTCGGTGAGTCGTTCGGCTACCGTGAGGGGGAAAATGTAACGGGCAAGATGATCGCCGCCCTGAAGCACCTCGGCTTCGCGAAGGTTTACGACACTTCATTCGGCGCTGACCTTACAGTGATCGAGGAGGCAAACGAGCTTATGGAACGGGTGGCAAACGGCGGCAAGATGCCACTGATAACCTCATGCTGCCCCGCCTGGGTGAAATACGCCGAGCAGTACCAGCCTGAATTCCTCGGCAACATTTCCTCGTGCAAATCACCTCAGGGGATGATGGGTGCCCTGATAAAGAACTGGCTCCCCGGCAAACTGGGCGTTGAGAAGGAAAAAGTGGTTTCCGTCTCCGTGATGCCCTGTACCGCGAAGAAATTCGAGATCACCAGGGACAACAAGGATGTGAAGGATGTCGATCTCGTCCTCACCGTGCCTGAACTCGCGCGGATGATAAAAGAGGCAGGCATCTGCTTCGATGAACTTGAGCCTGAATCGTTCGACATGCCTCTCGGTTTCAAAACAGGAGCGGGCATAATTTTCGGTAATTCCGGCGGCGTTGCTGAAGCCGTGGTGAGGCATCTTACAGGCGGCGACACTTCACAAAAGGATGTGCTGCCCCTTCGCGGTAACAAAGGGATAAAAACCAAAACCATCACCGTTGACCAAAAGGAATACCGGATCGCCGTGGCGAGCGGACTGAAAAACGCGAAAGAACTGCTCGAGAGGGTCAAGGCCGGCGAAGAAGTTTATGATTTCATCGAGATCATGGCTTGTCCCTCCGGATGCGCGGGTGGAGCGGGGCAACCCGTCACACATTCTGAAACAACGGTCGCGCTCCGCGGAAAAGGACTTATGGAGTCGGACAAGATGCTGCAACTCCACAACGCCTCTGAAAACCCCTGGCTAAAGGAGCTTTACGGCTCCTTCCTTGAGTCCCCCGGAAGCCACCTCGCCCATCAGCTTCTGCACACTAATTATAAAAGCAGAAAAAGGTTCGAAGGCGGGATTAGTCTTATCCAGAGTGACGGGGAGAAGAAACAGATATCGGTATGTGTCGGAACCGCCTGTTTCATTAAAGGATCACAGAAACTGCTCGACAGGATAGTCAGGCATGTCTCGGTCGAAAACCTTGGCAACGAGTTTGATGTATCCGCCACCTTCTGCGCCGAAAACTGTGAGAAGGGCCCCTCTGTGGTTGTCGACGGTGAGATCATCCACAACTGCACCATCGACAAGGTTAAAGCTGCAATAAACGATCTTCGATAATGAAGAACTGATCTAATGAAAAAAGGCTGCCATCCGGTTTTGGCAGCCTTTTTTTATAGTGATCAGTGATCAATCATAAGTGATCAGCAAGGTATTTCAGCCGTCAGCCCGCCGCGTAACATGCACAATTGCCTGAAGAATGTCAAGTGAGGGATTCAATCGGGGGCTACTTCATATATTGAAGTTTCAAACTTTTGGAAATTGTCTCTCCCTCATTTCTGAGCTCCAGAGTTATAAAATATATTCCGCTGGATTTGACTAATCTTTTTAAGTCGAGTAATTCTGTATTTTCGCCCATCTCTCTCATAAGTGTGTTGGTGTATATCCTCTGACCGGTTATGTCATGGATATCAAGTCTGAGCTCACCCGCAAATGGAAGGGAGTATGTTAAGTTGGCTATCGAGCCTGTTGGGTTGGGAGATATCTTCACAGCAAGTTCTGCTGTGGGAGCATCCGATGTACCTTCTTTTACCGAAGTTGATGTTCTTGTTCCCTTGATAATGTAAAGATTCCCGGGTGGTGAAGAAACCAAATGTTCATAGTAGCCATTCTCTCCTATGCAGAT
>RHKR01000125.1 GCA_008363265.1 Chlorobiota bacterium | reverse complement strand
TTGTTTGTCTGAATCAGCTTGTCCCTTTGGGGGATTTACAGGATTAACGGATTTTCAGGATAATCCCGCCTTTGTTTTGAACAGGATGGACACGATGTTGCAAGATAGACAGGATGAAGCACTCTTTTTTTGAACAGGATGCGAAAGATGAAAAAAGATGGAAAAGATTCCCCGAAATATGGGGACCAATCCCGTCAGGGATTTACCAGGGGTAGAAAGGGTTATAATTTTATCTTTCTCTTTCTGAAGATCAGATAAAAGCCTTCACCATCATTCAGGAAAACACCGTTCTCGTCAAAGTTGTCGAGACCGCCGGGAATATATATCTCAACCTCATCATAGAGAATGAAACGCTCTTTGTGCTTTATTCTATCGTAATATATTACTTCCACCTGCGATCCTCTTGATCTTAGTTTCGCGATCAACGTGTCAAATCTTACAGTACTGATCTGTTTTCCGTCTTTTGAGGGAAGTTTAGCCGGGTCATTGCATTTTATCGTGATCTTCTCATAAACTGTCCGTGAAGCGATGGAGTCGAGATTGGCAACTGCCCTGTGGTTGTGAATATATGGATCGATGACACCCAGTGATTTCGATCCCTTGGCGAAAGGGGCAAAGATCGTCGGGAGATTATATGTGCTTCCAGGGGTCAGGCCGATCTCATATGGTATCGGTTTCAATACCTCAAAGACGTTGTCGGCCCGGCACACGGTTATTTTTGGATATTGCCGCGTAATTTCTTCTATCTCGGGATCACTTTTCTCGGGGGCAACATAGACGCGATCCTTTGATACATTGCAAAGTTTTATCTCCGAGAAATCCCCTTTAACGGTTTTTGGTCGTGCCTTCTTTGAGAAAAGATCGAGCAGATATGCTTCAAGTTGCTTCTTAATTGGCGTGGAAGCATCAATCTCCTCGAACGAAGCCATCAGTTGCCGCATATATTCCCGTTGGTCATCGATACACAAGAAGTTAGTCGAGATGGTGTCAATCAGCTCCCTGTTCCTGTTGAACATGTTGTTGACCTGCTCGATATAGAGATAGACCGGCAAACGGGAGGAGAGAGTCAACTCCTGGTTCATCAGTTCCTCCCGAGAAGAAGCTGTCTGTTCAGGTCGAGGCTTTCATCAAAGAAGCCTTTAGGTGTTTCGGTCTTGAAGAAGCCGTTGTCGTCGAGTTCCATCTCGATGGCTTTGGTATTACCTTTAGCATCCTTTGCGAAATAGTAGATGGAGAGGGCGTCTTTGAGTTGAATACTTCCATATGGGCTTAATGGCAGTGGCCGCCCTTGCGATATGAGCACCTGGATTTTTTTAAGCAAATGTTCTGAGTGGGTTTCAACTACAAGGCTAGTAGGGGCAGCAAAAAAACTTCTGACGAACTCCGGATCATTTTCTAATCGAGGTTGGTAGCCAGAATCTCCAAAGTTGTGCCTGATCATATCATGTTCCCCAAACCGCACACACATTTCGTTGCTGGTATCTTCCCATGTCTCAATGGCAGCCGGGCACAGGGCATCAATAAATAGATCTATTAGTTTCGACTGCAATCTTGGGTGCAGATGCAATTCCGGTTGCTGAATGAGAAATTGTCCGCTTTCTTTATTTGAGCACAGGAGAAATATAATGGGGATAAGCTGTAATGAGCCGCTACTAAGTTGACTCAATGATACTATCTTGCCTGAAAGCAGTTGCGCCATCAACATGATGGTCTCCTCCGTCTCGACGATCTTTAATGATCTTCCGGCTTCGAATTCAGCTAACCAGTATTCAAATCTCATCTGGAATCTTCGCAGATCATCAAGTTTCCAAAAATCAGTTTGGAGCGATATCTCTTGAAAAAAGTTAATCGTCTGATAATAAGAGTTGTTCACGAGCTCATTTTTCAAATAAATGGATTTCGGGAAATCTCTTGTCGGAGTTATAGTTGTCGTTTCGTTGAAAAGCTGAGGGAAAAAGTTTCTCCTATTTAAGAATTTGGTCAGGATATCATTATACTGCCTAAATAGGAAAATATCACCTTTCGCAATTCTCCATGCAACCAATGGACCTTCAAAAGCATAGTCATGATCATCTGACAAGATGTCGCAGCCGAAAAGGGGTCTTTTAATGTTACTATATATTTCTGTTAAGATGTCTTGCTCTGTAATATGTTGATAACGATCCATTGCTAAAGCGTAGAAAAATCCCATTACATCTATTGGTTTATCATTTTTTTGCTCAGCATCTTCAACAACAAAATAGTATTCAAATCGCATCGCGTAGTCATTACCTCGAATGAAGTATTGGCTCTCTTCATCGAAGCCCTTGTGAAAATACTTGATCGAGAATTTGAATGAATCATTATCCAAACCAATTTTAGCTTGTATTAAAGCACCAGCGTTATAGCTGTAGACGTGACTAGACGAACTTGCGGTCAACTCCTTAGTTCTTATGATAGTTCGATTCTTGAGAACAAATTCGGGTTTAGTCTTACCAAAATAAGCTTGCTCTATATATTTCGAGAAATTAGTGTTAGCTAAGTCAATATCCGGACTAGCAGTTATTACAGATATAAGTCTCTCCGCATACTCTTCCGTCGGATTCAACTCAAACGGGCAGTTATCTATGTCATAGACCTCTTCAACCTGGTGGTCGTAGCCCCAGGTTTCTTCGGTGATCTTGATGGAGATGGGTTTCTTGGGATCGTTGGCGATTTGGTCCCAACCGCCAAGGTTGATGTCATCATCGATCACATATTTTAGCTTTTTGGCGGCTTCGTGGGTGTGGTTGTGCTTCAGGAAAAGGAGGGCCTTGAAGAAGGTGCTTTTGCCGGATCCGTTCTCACCGGTCAGGATCGTTAGGGGACTGAGGGTTACCTTCACATCCTTGAGGTTACGGAAGTTTTTAATATGGACATGATATTTCCTCATGATCACTTCGCGGTCGATAACCGTTCTCGATACTGTCTTCTTTTCGCCGTTTTCCATTATAATATCTGAAAATTGTTCAATGTTGTTTAATATTTGATAGAGTGCAAAATAATTAAATTTTCCAGACGTATCATTAATTCATCCGGAGAAAGTCCGTCACCTGATCAAAGATTGTGCGACCCTGAAACCAATGCTCTTAGCGATACGCTCAGGTTTATTGCCGCTTCTTGCAGAAACCCTGCAGCCCTGAGGGTTGCTGTACCATCCACCACCCCGGAGCACCCGTTTATCGCCAGTAGTAACTCCCTTCGGGTTGATCTTTTCCTCCGAATCATAAGGGCCACTTATGTCCCAGCACCACTCCCAAACATTTCCAGACATGTCGAATAAGCCGAGTTCATTTGCCTTCTTTTGCCCAACAGGTTGTTGATACTCCTGACTGTTTTTATTGAACCAGGCTACTGCATCAACATCATTGCTGCCGCTGTAGATTCTGTTCTCCCCAAGTTTCCCGCCACGTGCCGCGTATTCCCACTCAGCTTCGGTGGGAAGCCGGTATCCATTCGATGTGAAATCACAGGTTATATTACTTCCTGAACCGGAATAAGCCTTTTTCAAATTTGCCAGTTCACTTAACCGGTTACAAAATTCAACCGCATCGTACCAGCTAACGGATTCAACAGGCAGATCGTCACCCTTACGGGAGGAGGGATTATTACCCATCACTTGTGTCCAAAGTTCTTGGGTTACCTCGGTTGTCCCAAGATAAAAACCTTCGACTTTCACACTGTGGGCGGGTATCTCCATTGAGTCGCAATTTACTTGAGTTTCGGTACATCCCATATCGAACTCTCCGCCTTCAACCATTATCATTGAAGGGGTGCTTGGTATTATGTCGGGAGTATTAGCTTCCGGTTTAGTGTCAGAAGTGTAGGGTCGTGTAATGAGTCCAACGATCAACATGATAGATACGAATGCAAGTGTTATCATGCCAAATATAAGCGAACCGCGGTCTATCTTTCTGCGACTCCTGGGTTTATTTGACTTTGCGGCGATTATTTCGTTTTCTATTTTCACCAAAGCAGCCGACATTTCACTTACTGAACCAAACCTGTTCCGCGGGTCCGCAGCCAGAGCTTTCATCACATAATCAGAAAGAGATTGCGGGATAGCTTTGTAAAATTTTGTGGGATGGGGAATATGGCCATTTATTATTTCAGCATATATAGCTGCCGGTGTAGTCACCTTTTCCCGATCGAAAGGAATTCTACCGCAGAGCATCTCATAAAACGTCATTCCCATACTGTAAACATCGCTTCTCTCATCAACTGCTTTGGGAGTGATGATCTGCTCCGGACTCATATACACCGGTGTCCCTTTCATCAGGGTGCTTTTCTGAATATCATCCACCAATTCTTTGGCAATGCCAAAATCGGTTATTTTAACTTCATCATCCGGTGTCACCAAAATATTTTGAGGCTTGATATCCCGGTGAATTACAGGTGGGTGCTGTCCGTGAATGTATTCAACGGCTGAAATGATCTGTTTGAAAAGATGAATTGCCCTTAAGGGCTCAATGGGACCAACCTCCCGGTGGATAATATCTGAAAGTGAACGCCCTTCAATAAATTCCATGATGATATAATACTCATCCTCGAACTCGATCAGTTCTTTGGTTTTAACGATATTCGGATGTTCAAATTCAAAGGTCTTCTTTGCTTCATAAACAAATTTATTCCTGATGTCTTCATTCCGGGAATACTGCGGCCATAGCTTCTTTATCGCAACAACATTTCCGAAATGCACGTGACGTGCCTTGAACACCTCACCCATACCGCCTTTGCCGATCAGTTGGAGCAGTTCATAGTTCCTGTTTATTATTTTTCCCATTCCGGCTCTTAATGGTTCATGAATCTAAAACTTTGTAAATAGAAACTTTAGTTATCATAAATATACGAAAATCGCATGTTGTATTTATTGCAACTTTGTGTTCATCCCGGCCCTGTTTGAACTTGACCGGATTTGAAAAGTGGGCGCCTACATCAAAAACCCCTGGTAGTTTTCCCTGATAATCACCTTCACTGACCAAATTTAACCAAAATTTGTCATTTCACTGACCAAATTCGGCAAATAACGGTCAGTTGAGTGACAAATTTCAGAGTTGTCCCCCACTTCCCGGAAAATCGCGGGATGCTGCACTCTATTAACTATATGAGTTCTTAGCACAAAGGAGAAACAATGACTACTCTATACGACTCGACCGTGAAGTGCCCGAACTGCGGCACTTTGAACACGGTTTATTCGATCGGCAGCACGAACGCGTTTGGTCCCGGTGATCTTGACACCCGCCCGCCGCATATGGCCAGAAGCAATATCATGTACGGTGTGGAATCATGTACGAATTGCGGACTCTCCGCCGGCAGTCTGGGAAGTGTTGACAAGTCCGGGCTCGCATATTTCAAAAGTGAGGAGTTCAGGGAAGTACATGATTCGGTTCCGTTCGTTGGTCTGGCGGAGAATTACTGGACAGCGTATCTGCTGGCCTTAAAAGCCGGCGCTTTGGATGAGGCGGTATACCATATCCTCCGTGTTGCATGGGCATCCGATGACACGGGTAATGATGAGGCAGCGCGGATGGCACGGGAAATTATGATCGAGACACTTCATAAGCACAAAAAGAAACCATCATATCTTGCACCGGGGAAACCGGCTACAGGATATCTCATGCTCGCGGATATTACACGACGGGCAGGCAGATTAGACGATGCAATAGAACTCGCGCGGCACGCGATGGAGAAGGGAAAAGATTTTGTGAGGGAGCTCGCTAAACTGGAGATCGACCTGTGCGAGAGGAATGAAACAGGTTGTTTTATGGTGAATGGAGAAAAACGGCTTCATTAGTGGAATACTTACACCCCCTTAACGCGCGGATATCGCTACCCGCGCATCGGGGGTAAAATTACAGACCGGGAGCAGTTACTGGGTTAGTTTTTCCACTATCTTCCACGATAATTTGCCTTCCTCGTAAACTACATCAACTTTGTATTCGAATTCTCCGTTGGCTTCAGTTGTGGTGAGGTGACCCTCGTATTGGTTTCCTTCTTTTGGGGTCAAAGTGAAATCCTTCACAGTGATGCCCTTGTCCTTAAATTCGGGACTTTCGTTCATGCTTTTCTTGGCTTCTTCGGCAAGTTGTTCAGTTGAGGGGGTTACTGTTACGTCGCACGCGCTAAAGAGCATGGCAGCGAAAATGAGGAAAAGTGATCTTGTAAGGGTTCTGTGTAACATCGGTACTCCGGTATTATATATGATTAAATGAAACGATTAAAAAAGGAGTTTTCAAAGTTGAAAATATCCTGCCACAATATAATTCAGTTTGGTAATATTACCAATTTTTTTTGATCCACCTGTGGTTGAGTCACATTTCACTTCGACGTGGCGAATCACATTTCACATTTGGTACCAGGGCTCCACTTTCCTCTGTAGCTATAAAATGATTATATTTAGACTTGGTTTTTACAAAATCCAGAATGGAGAATAATCAATATGAGTAAAATAGTAGAACTGCTGGGAAATGAAGCGGATAGCCTTCTTTCCTACAAAGCGAAGTTCCCCAAAGAGAGCCTGCATCTGCCGGGCCCAGATTTCGTTGACAGAATTTTCATTCCTTCAGACAGGAATATCAATGTGCTGAGAAGCCTCCAGACGATCTTCGATACCGGAAGACTCGCGGGTACAGGTTACATGTCGATCCTCCCTGTGGATCAGGGTATCGAGCACTCAGCCGGTGCGTCATTCGCTCCGAATCCGAT
>RHKR01000124.1 GCA_008363265.1 Chlorobiota bacterium | reverse complement strand
AAATGTTGACAGTTTCGATTATGTGTCAAATCTTCATCCCCCAACATACCCGGATGGGAATGATGTGGAAATAATGACTATCGAAGCACTCAGAAAAGCCAATATCGATGCGACGAGGGATCTGGAACGGGAACATACCACCCCCTATTTCTGGGAAAATCCGCACCTCTTCAGGATCGGAAATGTCTCCTGGGAATCGGGATTCGATTACTCAATGTCACACCGGTGGACCATCGACTACGAGGAAGACTACCTTTTTATTAAAACAGTTTACGATGAACTCTGGTCACCAACCAAGCACTTTTCACTGATCGATATCCTCAACCTCCTCGAGAGGAAACCTTCAATAGCCGCGATAAACAGAAAATTCGCGGGTGTGAACTGGTACCGGCACCACCTCGGTGAACTTAAAACCATTGCTGAAGAACAGACCAAAGTCATATAGATATTCAAATTTGAAAGAATGATAATGCCGAACAAAATTGCATTTAACGAAAACTATCCTGACATAACTGAGTCGAATAAACTCTACGAAAGATCAAAGGGGTTGATCCCGGCCTTTACGCAAACCCTTGCCAAAGGCCCGGCACAGTACGTGAATGGAGTAGCCCCCAAGTATCTTAAAAAAGGGAAAAATGCCCACGTTTGGGATGTCGACGGGAATGAATATATCGACCTCAATATGGCAATTGGACCCCTTTCCCTCGGATATGCGATCCCTGAGATCGATCAGGCTATCAAAGATCAGCTTGAATCAGGTATTACTTTCTCCCTCATGCACCCTCTTGAGGTGGAGGTGGCTGAACTTATCCGGGAAGTCGTACCCAACGCTCAATCAGTAAGGTACAGCAAAACAGGAGCTGATGTGGTAAGTGCCGCTGTCAGACTCGCCCGCGCCTTCACAAAAAAGAACAAGGTACTCTGCTGTGGGTATCATGGCTGGCACGACTGGTATATTGCCGTAACCGACCGTAACGCCGGCATTCCGCAGGTAATCGAGGATATGAGTTTCACTTTTAACTACAACGATATTCAGTCGGTTATCGATTCGATCGATGAAGATGTCGCTTGTGTTATTCTTGAACCGTTCGTATTCCAAGAACCAAAGGACAATTTCCTGCAGGAACTCCGCAGGATCTGTGACGAAAATAATATCCTTCTGATCTTTGATGAAATGTGGACGGGTTTCCGTATAGCCCTGGGAGGCGCGCAGGAGCATTTCGGAGTGAGGGCAGATATGGCACTATTCTCAAAAGCAGTTGCGAACGGCATGCCGGTAGGGATACTCACCGGCAGAGCTGATGTAATGGCTCTCCTCGATAAAGAGGTTTTCTTCTTCACCACATTCGGCGGTGAAGCACTTTCACTCGCGGCCACAAAGGCAACGATCGAATTTATGAGAAAGAACAATGTTCAAAAGGTTATTGCAGAAAAAGGGAGACGACTGAAAGATGGCTACAACGGAATAGCCCGGGACCTTGGCATGTCATATACAGCCTGTTCGGGATTCGACTGCAGAACGATCATGACCTATGATGCTTCAGCCGGTAACCCGCTCGAGATGAAATCGCTGGTTCAACAGGAAATGATCAAGCGCGGCGTACTCTGGGGTGGATTCCATAACGTAAGCTTCACCCTCACCGAAGAGGATATCGACCATGTGATCGCATGTTATGCAGAGGTGCTGCCAATTCTGAAAAAAGCCGTGGAAGAAGGTAAAGTCAAAGAAATGCTTCGGGGGGAACCGGTCGGTCCTGTTTTCCGTAAAACCTCAAATTTCAACATGAAACCGAAGAACAAGGCATGATATGAGTGAACTTTTTAGTCTCAAAGGCAAGGTTGCGATCGTAACCGGGTCACTTGGACTTATCGGAAGAAACCACTGTCACGCGCTGCTCGAAGGAGGTGCTGACCTGATTGTAACCGACATTAATAGTGAGCAATGTAAGGCCTTCGCTGCTGAACTGTCAGAAAATTTCCCATCATCCAAGGTGTATGGCTTTGGAGCTGACATCACTTCCCCTGTCGAGGTGGAAAAACTGCGTGATTTTGCCCTTTTTAACTCTGGCAGCATCGATATCCTGGTGAATAATGCTGCCATTAACGATAAATTTGAGGACCCGGCTGCCCTGTTCGAGCAGTCAAAATTCGAAAACTACCCCCTTGATCTCTGGAATAGGTCGATCAGTGTGAATGTCACCGGCATGTTCCTCTGCTCACAGATAATCGGCAAAGTAATGGCTGATAACGGCAAGGGTAGCATTATAAATGTAGCATCAACATATGGGATCGTGGCACCTAATCAGGACCTCTACATCGATGCCCATGGCGTTCAGAAGTTTTACAAAACTCCTGCCTACCCTGTCACCAAGGGAGCAGTGATAGCATTCACAAAATTTCTTGCAGCATACTGGGGTTCAAAAGGTGTAAGAGTGAACACACTCACTCCGGGAGGCGTGGAAAACAATCAGGATGAGTTCTTCATCAGCGAGTATTCCAGACGCACACCCCTAAAAAGAATGGCTCAACCAACAGATTACAAAGGCGCGCTGGTGTACCTCGCTTCAGACGCGTCATCATACATGACGGGTGCTAATCTTGTCGTAGACGGAGGATTCACAATATGGTAGACCTTAAAGGGTTAAATATCCCCTTGGCTGAAGCAATAAAACGGGCAAAGCGCATAAAACTCCTGATCACGGATGTTGACGGGGTTTTAACTGATACCGGAGTGTATTTCGGTCCTGAAGGGGAAGTTATGAAGCGATTCTCGATCCGGGACGGGATGGGTGTTGAAAGACTCAGAACCGAGTGCGGGGTTGACACAGGGATAATGACGGGCGAGAACTCTCCCGCGGTGCAAAAGCGGGCGGAAAAGCTCAAGATAGTCCACTATTTCCCGGGAATCAAAGACAAAAGGTCTCTCTTCGGTGAGATTGTCTCCAAAGGGGAATTCGCCGCGGACGAGATAGCTTTTATCGGTGACGATTACAATGATACCGGTATCATAGATGAAGCGGTTTTTACTGCATCGCCTGCCGATGGTATGCCGTATATCAGGTCACTGGTCGACTATGTCTGCAGTGTTAATGCCGGATACGGTGCCTACAGGGATTTTGCTGAATTGATCATATATCTTAGAGGTTTGAGTGAAGAATGAGAGATTATTGAAAATTGGTGAACGGTTTATCGGTGACGGTAAACCCTGCTTTGTGATCGCCGAGATAGGCATCAATCATAATGGATCGGTTGAAACTGCAAAGAAACTGATCGACGGAGCTGCCCAAGCGGGATGTGATGCTGTAAAGTTCCAAAAGAGAACCCCTGAGATATGTGTACCCAGGGATCAATGGGAGATCGAAAGAGATACTCCCTGGGGAAGGATGACATATATTGACTATCGGCACAAAATGGAGTTCACTGCGGATGAGTTTGGTGAAATCGTTGGCCACTGTAAAGAACGCGGTATCGAGTGGTTTGCGTCATGCTGGGATGAGGAGGCTGTGGATTTCATAGAGCAGTTCGATCCGCATCTTTACAAAATCGCATCTGCTTCCCTGACTGATACCTCACTACTCTTAAAGCACAAGACACTCGGTAAGCCAACGATAATCTCGACAGGTATGTCAACAATGGATGAGATTGAAACCGCAGTTGCGGTATTCGGTTTTGAGAATCTCGCCCTCGCGCATGCTACCTCTACTTATCCGTGTGTTTTGCGTGAATTGAACTTAAAAATGATTTCAACTCTCAAAACAATTTATCCCCATACAGTAATAGGTTATTCCGGTCATGAGACCGGTTTGGCACCTACAGAGGCGGCCGTCGCACTCGGCGCGGCATTTGTTGAACGCCACATCACCCTCGACAGGGCCATGTGGGGCACCGATCAGGCCGCATCCGTGGAAGTAGGCGGTTTTGCACGATTGATTTCCAACATACGGGATATTGAAACAGCTCTCGGCGATGGCATCAAGAAAGTCTACGACAGCGAACTTGGCCCAAGAAAAAAACTGCGGAGAGTCCAGTAGATGGAGGCTGTACTGAATTATATCGCCGGTTTTCTTAGTGATATAACCACGCTGGTTACTTCTGCTTTAATCGTGGGTTCTGCCGGGATAATGATCTTTTTCGAAAGAAAATACCCTTACACCAAAGGTCAGAAATTTTTTCGCGAAGGCTTCTTTAACGATCTGGTACTATATACGATCGTTCAAAGCTATGTTCTTGGCCTGATAATCGGTGAACTGATCAAATTCATTGATAATCAAACAGGTATCCAAAGATTACAGTTGTTGGCAGATACCCCGGTTTGGTTGATCGTATTGGGTTCACTGATAATACATGATTTTTACATCTATTGGTTCCACAGGTGGATGCACAACAACAAATACCTCTGGCGCCTCCACGAAGCACACCACTCAACAAAAGATGTCGATTGGCTTTCGGGTTCACGCTCTCATGCGTTTGAGATCATGATCAACCAGACTATCGAGTTCGCCCCATTCATTCTTCTTGGCGCGCCTGCTGAAGCAGCCGTGATCAAGGGCGCAATTTCTGCGATCTGGGGGATGTGGATCCATTCAAACATCGATGTTAATACCGGTAAACTGCAGTATTTCATCAATGGTCCAGAGATGCACCGCTGGCACCACTCAGACAAAGTTGATGAAGCCTACAATATGAATTATGCAACCAAGTTTGCATTTTGGGACTACCTTTTTGGGACAGTTTACTTCCCGGGGAGGGAGAAGCCCAAATGGTACGGAATACCCGTCGAGTTCCCAAGAAATTTCGTTAAACAGTTCTTCTTCGCTTTCAGAAGATTTAGTGACGAAGGCTGAAACAGACTTATAGAAAAAAAAAGAGGAACTCAGAAAAACCTGAGTTCCTTTTTATTTATATACGCAATTTATCCTACTTCAGGTAAATGATCTTTCTTACCTCTCTTTTTCCTGTAAGATCAAAGGAGATAAAATAAACTCCTGAAGGGAGACCGTAACGGCCGGGGTCAACATCATATATGAATTTCCCGGGGGCAGCGATCGAAACCATCTCCCGGTAAACCACCTCACCGGTTGAATTCATCATTCTGATCGAATATTCACCGGTTGACGGGGCGTTAAGTTCAAACCTCGTTGAACCGTTAAAGGGGTTCGGATATGCCTCTGAAATGGCAAATTTTTCAGGAGCATTTACCACGTCTTCCACTCCGACCGGCGCGAAAAGATTCTTGAATGCTATAAAATTTCCATCCGAATCACCGATTATCAGGTCCTTTTTTGTATCCCCGTCGATATCTGCAAAGTACGGTGTCGAGTTCTGATCCCTCTCAATGCCCGCAACTAGAGTGGAATTTTCCTGCCAAGCCGGTACTCTCGAGGTACCAATGTTTTCGAAATACTTAAGCGATCCGAACAGATTCCCTATTACGAGATCGGGATCGCCGTCGTTATCTGCGTCACCGAATGCGGGACGGTTATACGATCCGAAATTCACTCCGGCCACAAGCGTCTGATTCTGCACAAAAGTGTTGCTACCGGTATTTTCCAGGAAGATCACACCCGAAGAGGTCTCAGACCCGATCAGGAGATCGATATCGCCGTCATCGTCTATATCCACCGGTGCCGGCACGCTTGACCACCCCACATCGAAAGCTGCGAACCAGTTGGCCTGCGTAAAAGAGCTTCCGTTCCTGAGGTACAGGTAGACCTTGCCATCTGTTGCGCCGGTCACCACATCCTGATCACCGTCGTTATCAAAATCCGCGAATCTTGGCACCGAGTATGACGATGTGGAGATTGAACCATAGTTTCCTGCTGTAAGCGCGAACAAAGGCTGGGTAGCCGTTCCGTTGTTCCGGATCAGTCTCACTTGGCCGAGGGATGTTCCGGTAAGAAGGTCGAGGTCGCCGTCCCAGTCTTCGTCAGCAAAAGAAGTGGTGGAATGCCCTGATACCTTTACCACAGGGAACCATGTACTGTTGTATTGAAAAAGTGGTGCACCCGCCGACCCGTTGTTCTGGTAGGCCAGGAGGTTTCCATCATCCGTTCCATAAACCAGGTCGGGGTCATTGTCATTGTCTATATCGGCGAAGTGTGGATTTTTCCAGTAATGCGATGACTCAGTCTGGATATAATTGTGGACATAGGTCCAGACAGGCGCATTAACCGTTCCGTCGTTTCTGTAGAACATAAACGTTGCCAGGTCCCTTCCTAAAAGCAGGTCAAGTTTTCCGTCGTTGTTCACATCTTGAAGTGTTGGGTAGGAGTTTAAGCCAACGTCTTGTACACCGGAGACGAACGGGGTGAACTCTTCGAAAACTGGTTCAGTTACTGTTCCGGTGTTTTTGAAACCTCTCGTAATACCGGGGGTGGGTCCTCCGAGTAACGACTCCCCTACCCCTGCAAGAAGGTCAAGATCTCCGTCCCCGTCAAGATCTCCGAGAGCGGGTTTCGGGTCTGTGCCGATCAGGGTGTTAACAATAATGAAAACGGAATCCTTCTTCACCCATTGAGGCTGCGCAACTGTTCCAAGGTTGTAGAAACAGGTAAAACCCCTGAAGCCGCCTGTAACAAGGTCCATCTTCCCGTCACCGTTCAGATCACCGAATACTGCATAGGAATAATAGTTCAGTGGATCGATCAAAGCGATCTGAGAAAGGTATGATGTGTCTTCATTGAATCTTGGTAAGCCATTTACCGGCTGGTTAATGTAAAATTTTGATCTGCTGC
>RHKR01000123.1 GCA_008363265.1 Chlorobiota bacterium | reverse complement strand
CCTTTTTGCAAAACAGACCGGCGGCAAGTTCATCCTCAGAATTGAGGATACTGACCGCACCCGTTATGTTGAAGGTGCAGTAGAGAACCTTATCAGCACGCTCGAGTGGTCAGGCCTTCACTACGATGAGGGACCAGGCATTGGGGGTGAATACGGCCCCTATGTGCAGTCGGAAAGGCTCCATATCTACAAAGAGCACACAGACAGACTTATCGAGAGCGGTCACGCGTACTACTGTTTCTGCTCGAAGGAGAGACTTGATTCGCTTCGTGAGGCACAGAAAGCCCGAGGAGAGCAGACTGTCTATGACAAGCACTGTCTGAAACTTTCAGTGGATGAAGTGCAGGCAAAGCTTGCTGAAGGTATTCCTTATGTTGTAAGGATGAATGTAAGACATGGTCGCTCGGTCCTCGTGAAAGACATAATCCGCGGCAACATCGACTTTGACACCTCGATAATCGATGATCAGGTTCTGATCAAGAGTGACGGTTTCCCGACGTACCACCTCGCCAATGTTGTAGATGACCACCTGATGAAGATCACGCATACCATCAGAGGTGAAGAGTGGCTCCCCTCAACCCCCAAACACGTGCTCTTGTATGAGGCATTCGGATGGGAAGTGCCTGTGTTCGCGCATCTGCCGCTGCTTCTCAATCCTGACAGGTCGAAACTAAGCAAGCGTCAGGGTGACGTGGCGGTTGAAGACTACCGCGCCAAAGGATATCTGAAAGAGGCTCTCGTTAATTTTATCGCTCTTTTGGGCTGGAACGCGGGGGATGACCGTGAGTTCTATTACATGGATGAACTGATTTCAGCTTTTTCAGTTGAGCGGATCAACAAATCAGGAGCAGTATTCAATCTTGAGAAACTTGAGTGGCTGAACGCGGAACACTTGAGGGCAAAAAATGATGAGGAACTTGCGGGACTGCTGAGAGATGAACTGAACTCAACGGGTCGTGATGCCGCTTCATATAGCAACAACTTCCTGGTGAAAGTAGTTCAGGCGATGAAGGAAAGGGTGAGATTCATAAAGGAGATCCCTGAAAATGCCTCATACTTCTTCGGAAGGCCTGAGAGCTACGAAGAAAAAGGTGTGCAGAAGGCCTGGAAAGAGGAAACCCCAAAGTTGCTTGAAGCCTACATTTCGAAACTGAACGCGATCGCTTCCCCCGCAAAAGAGGATTATGAAACGGCTCTCAGAGCCTGTGCTGAAGAAAACGGGGTTGGTGCCGGGAAGCTGATACATCCTGTCAGGCTGGCGGTTTCAGGAGTTTCATCAGGACCGGGACTCTTCGAGATACTCGAAGCCCTGGGCCGGGAAGAAGTTGTGGAGAGAATACAGACTGCTCTGGAGAAACTGACCGTCAGTTAACAGTAGCCTCTATTTCCTTCCTGAGGAGGGGATCGGTGATCTTCTCCTTCAAGTGTTTAAGGCGGTTCTTCAGAAATGAATTATCGCCTTTTGTTTTAATTCTGAGTATAAGACTTTTCGCCTCGCAGTGTATGCTTTCCTCCCCGATTCCGAGGGCAAAGTATGAGTCGCTCGCTCTTTTATAGAAGCCCGCGGCTGCATTGAGGTCATTCTTCCCTTCCGCTATCTCTGCCAGCAACTCCAGATCATAGGCAATGGCCAGATAGTCTTCATTGTCGAGATCCTCGTCATATGCCTTCTTCCCCCAGAATTCCGCGTCTTTAGTGTTACCTTCAGCAAGGGCGATGTAAGCCCGTGTGTAAAAGGCGAACGCAAGCTGATCCGCGGGGTACCTCTGATCCCTGTCAAGCGCGACAAAAGCACGGTTCAGGTCAGAGAGCTCCATTTCATAGTTCGTCTTAAGAGCAAACTTTGCCAGGGTCAGGTATGCAGTGGCTATCAGGGCGGCTGGGTGGGAGGTGTAGTAGGTGTTAAACTTTTTTGCGATCGCCAAAACGCTGTCGTACCTCTCAGACACATAGTAAAACTCTGTCAGCGAGTTGAGGTAGTTTATCGTGTCCGCCCTTCCGGGGAGGAGAAGGAACTCCGCGGAGAGTATGCTGTCTCCCTTGGCAACTTCACCCGTGGCAGCAAATATGTTCGCCTTCTTAAGCAGCACCTTGGTTTTCCCGGATACATCATCAAGCAGTGAGTAACTGTTGTAGGCCTCATCGAGAGAGATCAGTGCCGGCCCGACCTGATTACGGTTTATAAGATCATTCGCCAGATTGAAAAAATCATCACCGTCACTCTGTGACTCGCTCTTCGGCTGATCCAAAACAGTCGAGGAGAAACAACCCGCGAGAAAAAGGAGAGGCAGAACGAGAAATATGAGTTTTTTCATCGCGGTCTCTTCTTTCCCTGTTCAACTTTTTTCTTACCGACATCGGTGTTGAAGTTAATGAGCGGATTCCGGTTCAGTATCTCGAGGGTTACTTCAAAGTCGTCGAGAACCTTTTTGATCTTTTCCTGGATCAGGGAGATGTTGGTGGTCTGGTCGTTGGTGTATACCAGAAGACGGTTTATCTCGGGGAGCAGTTCGTTGACAGATGCCAGCGATTTCTGCACAGGTTTCAGGAAGTTCTCACCCGTAGGATCGATCATTTTTATCGCGAGGCTGTCGGGTTTCTTGTAGTTCACGAGCGTTTCATCGATGGTGACCATCAGTGTCCGTGCATTTTTCGTGGTCGCTGTTAGTTCGGTCATCAGGTCATCAACTTTTGCCAATCCGCCGAAAACACCACCTTTGCTGCTTTTAAGTCCGTCTTTTACCATCACCATGGTTTCATCAACATTGGTGACGATCGAGTTTATCCGTTTGAAAGTGGTGTCGAGCGCGGCGAAAGAGTCCATTATCGAAGCTCCGGCGGAATCAGACATCTGCGGACTCAGTTCATCCAGTATCGATTCCACTTTAAACATCAGAGACCCGATGGCATCACCCTGGAAGGGGATCGAGTGTTGCCTCTGCAGCACCTTTCCTTCATAAGTGTCGAACCCCGGTATCAGTGCGCCTTGTTTCAGAACATTTCCTTTCCGGGTGCCGGTAAGAAACAGAATGTTGGTTACCGAGGTGATCGGGTTCGTGCTTTTATAGAGTATGCAGTTATCATTCATCAGTTTCTCATACTCTTCATATATCAGCAGGTCCGCGTATACATTGTTGTCGGCCGCCAGTTCGATATCGTTGATGTAACCGATTTTGAAGCCTTTGTAGATAACGGGTACATTTCCCTTGAGCCCTGTGGCATCGGAGAATTTTGCCTTGTACTTGAGTTTTGTCGAGAAAACTTTTTCGCTTATCAGGATCGACAAAGTAAGTCCTGCCACGGCGATGACCGCCACGGCGATGAAGACTGTCACGAATATCTTGGTGTATTTAAGCTTTGACATCAAATGTTCTCCTGATTCTCAAAGAACAGCCCGTAGTCGAAGGCGGCTTTACCGTTATCCTCCCGTGTGAAACAGGTCGCGGTACTCTTTTTTCTGGCGATTACCGCGTCGGCCGTTTCGAGCAATTTTGAGTATCTCTGAGTGGCAAATATATGCGTTTTCCGGTTCTTAAACGATCTGTTGATCAGGAATTCTTCGAGCTTCTTTTCATTGGTCTTGTTCAGCCTTGAGAAGGGTAGCTCGATGAACGCGATCTCCGGATCTATGATAAAAGCCCGGATGTAATTTATGATTTTGATCTCACTTTTGTTAAGCATCGAGGGTCTTTTGGCAAGTATCGCCCGGTCAACACTGAAAAGTGAGAGGAACCCTTTTATCTCTTCCATCTTCTTCTCTTCGGTTGAATCGATCTCAACAAAATCGTAGGGAAGTGAGATGTTCTCAAGAACCGAAAGATTTGAGACGAGACCTCCGCTGTCGAAGATGTAACTGTTCAAGCGTATCAGCTTCGATCTTTCCTCTTCTGTGATCCCATACAGGCTTTTCCCGTCATACAGTATTTCACCTGCCACGGGCTTGTGCAGACCGGCGAGTATGCGGAGAAGCAGGATGGCTGACTCTTCAACCTCGGCGACAATTCCGACCAGCCTCTTGCCCGTAAGATCGGCATCAAGCCCGCTGAACCCTTCCCCTTCTTCCGGGAGGCAGTTAACGCCTCTGATGACCATCTCACTCATAGAAGTAGAGGTAGAAGAGGGCGGTGACGAGAATATCGAGCAGCACAAGACTGGCAACCGAGTTCACCACGGTCTTGATGGTTCTCTGCGGCACTTCAGTTATCGCGCGCTGCACTTTGAATCCGTTGTAGCAGGCGATCACCCCAATGAAGAACCCGAAGAGGGTCGATTTCATTATCCCCATCAGCAGGTCGGTTATGCTTAGTGCCGTGAAAAGTTCAAAAAGGAAGTGGGAGGGGATCACCGCGTCAGAGAGGAAGTTAACGAACCAGCTGCTTGCGAAAGCCGCTACATTGAAGTAAATGGTAAGGCACACCACCGATGCGACCATTCCGATCACACGCGGGATCGCAAGGTATGCGATGGGCGAGATGCCGAATGAGTAGATGGCGAGTGTTTCGTTGTTGATGTTCATGTTGCCGATCTCGGTCGAGATCGCGGTCCCGGAACGGGCTATTACGATCAGCGCGGTGAGAAGAGTGCTGAGCTCCCTCGGGATTATTGCCACGAGGATGGTGTAGTACATCGGGCTTTGGGAGAAGTTGTCGAGAACAGAGTTCCCCTGCAGAACAATAACCGCACCCACGGCCACAGCCGAGAGAGTAATAATTGACAGTGCTTCGTATCCTGTGAAGAGGATCTGGCGGGCAGTAATGGTCAGGGTGACGTGCCTCAACTCCCTTCGGGTGAAGAACTCACTGACAACCGTAACCAAAAAATTGAAGAAATTAAGGTTCTGAATTCCGGGCAACATCAATCTGGCTCAATTTATCCAAACCGGACATTTATCAAGCCAAATTTAACAATAAAAGATGAGAAAACAGCTACTACTGTTTACGGTCTTCTATGAACTTTTCGAGTTCCTCCAGGGACTTAACGTAAACCGCGTTGGGGTATTTCGCAAGAGTGTTGTTTGTGTCGCTGGCAAGACCCTGACCTCCGATCAGCAAGGTCTGGTCGGGGAATTCATTCTTTATCGCGTCGAGCAGCTCGACGAATCTGAGAAAATTGATGTAGAGACTGTAAGTGATGCCAAGTACATCGGGGCGGGTGTTCTCGATCAGAGCCAGCACTTCTCTCTTTGGGGTATTACCACCAAGGAAGACGGTATTCCATCCGTGCAGTTCGAAGATACTGGAAACCATTCGTGCGCCGATATCATGAAAGTCCTTATCGATACCGGTTATCACTATGGTTTTACCACAAGAGGGGGCAGGAGTGAAGTACTGGGAGGAGATATCCACGAGGTATTCGGTTATCTTGGTAGCCATATGCTCTTCGGCGATCGATATCTTTCCCTCTTCCCACATTTTACCGATCCTGTAGAGTGATCTTTGGATGAGGTTTATATAGATATCCTTGATGTCGGTTCCGCTCTCAGCGAGCGAAACGAAAATCTCCTTACAGTGGTGCTTGTCACCTTGGGTAAGGGCATTGAAGAAATCCCAGTATTGAACGTCTCTGATCATTTTTCCGTGGTTATTTATTTATAAAATAGTAACCACGGAAAAACTGATTCAGTTCCAAAATATCAGGACACAGCCTCAACTCTTCTGATGCCGGGCACTTCACGCACGATGGCACGCTCAACACCCGCTCTGAGAGTCATCTGAGACATGGGACATGAGCTGCACGCGCCGGTGAGTCTCACCTCCACGATCCCATCGGGAGTAACATTAACGAGTTCGATATCACCCCCGTCGGCCTTCAGGTATGGCCTTATCTTATCGAGGGCGTCTAATATTCTCTGTTTCTGGCTGTCGCTCATTCGTCACTTAAGATTATTTCGAGTTTCTGGGATTCCTGTTTTGCATTCGAGATCGAGATCTGCTGTGCGAGATTTCTTGAAATGCCGGTGATGATAGCCGCCTCTTCGGAGTCGGGGATATCATACACGACGGGAATACCTTTGTCACCGCCGACCCTGATACGGGGATCGATCGGAATTGAACCGAGGAATTCGGAATTGCATTCGTTGGCGAGTCTCTGTCCGCCGCCACTTCCGAATATCTCATATTTATTTTTAGTATCGGGAGCTATAAAATAGCTCATGTTCTCGACAACTCCAAGCACCGGAACGTTGACCCTTTCGAACATCTGGGCGGCTTTCCTCGCATCGGCGAGCGACACTTCCTGAGGAGTGGTAACTATAACCGCGCCTGTCAGGGGGATGGTCTGGCAAAGTGTGAGCTGTATATCACCAGTTCCGGGAGGCATGTCGAATAGGAGGTAATCGAGGTCGTCCCAGTCGACATCTGTCATGAACTGGCGTACTGCACCTGAAGCCATCGGGCCTCTCCAGATCACAGCCTGATTGTCATCAACGAGGAAGCCGATCGACATAAGCTGAATTCCGAACTTGGTAAGAGGGAGTATTCTGATCTGGTTTTCCACCTGCCTAACGAGCGGTTTTTCGTTAACTCCGAGCATCAGGGGGATGCTGGGGCCGTAGATATCGGCGTCGATAAGACCAACTTTCGCGCCTTCAAGCGCAAGTGAAACTGCGAGGTTAACGGCCACGGTGCTTTTACCTACGCCGCCCTTGCCGCTTGCAACTGCAATGGTGTTTTTCACATGCTGGAGGAATCCGTTGCTGTTCTTCTTGAACGCGTGTGATGTAACATTAGATGTCATGTTGATTTTTATATCACCTGCCTCAGGCATTTCGATCTTGATAGC
>RHKR01000122.1 GCA_008363265.1 Chlorobiota bacterium | reverse complement strand
CGAGTGAATTGGCGCTCAATTGAAGTCCGAATCCTGTACCGGCCAATGGATCCTGAACCGACACACCATCCAGCAGGAACGCGTTTTCGTACGATCTGCCACCCCTGATGTGCAGCGAGTTGTCGCTTGAGACAACACCGGCCTGCTGAGCGATGACATCAGTCACGTTCTCAACCACAGCAAGTTCAATATCTTCGCTGGATACGGTTTTCTTGCTCTGGGTCTCCTCAACATCGACCAGTGGCTTCTCTCCAATGATCACAACATCCTGTGTGAGGGTGAGTGATGTTTCTTCCAGCTTCACATCGATAGTGGTTTTGTTATTGGCTGTAACCTTGGTACCGGTGAACTGAACCGTTTTATACCCGATGAATGATATTTCGACGGTGTAAGAACCGGGAGCAACATTGCGGATCAGAAAGTTTCCATCCACATCCGTTGCGGCACCATAATAGGTTCCCTTCAGGATCACATTCACACCCGGAAGTCCGGATTCGGTTTTCTTGTCGGTGATCTTCCCGCCTATACTGCCGTTCTGACCATAGACGGTGACAACAGATAACAGAAGTAATAGTAATATCAATTTTCGCATTCGTCCGCCGTGCTTCATATCGTAATACCGAACTCACCGAAAAGTACCTTTTCGAAGAGTTGACTGACATTTGAATTACCGTTCAACTTGTTAAGCGGTAATCCGAAAAAGAAAAGATTTTTATTTCCGTTGATGAACCCAACATGACCCGGGATCTGTGTACCCGATGAGAGATAGATCGGTCGTGCAAGTGTGGTATTCGGATAGAGACCGAAATTACCCAGAACGGATGTGGAAGTTTTCAACGTGGGATAGCCATTGTTTGCAGGATTTCCTGACTCCACAACGAATTCAACCCCGGTAGGTAAAACCTGAATGAGCCGTGAGATCGAATCCACGGGTAAAAACTCACGCAGATCCCTGATCTCAGGTGTAGGATTCCTCGGGAACTGCATCGACATAAATATCTTTCCGCCATTAGCGAGATATTTATCTACAACATTCTGTGCTGCAGGGATCGAGGGATTGTTATCTGCATACCAGACAATGTAGTCGAAAAGTTTGATGGTCAGGTAGAAATTATAACTGAAAAATGGTATCTGTTTACCCGATATGTTAAGGGTGTCAAACTTACCTGCCAATACTCCACCCTGGATCGAGGAAAGCTGATTATTGTAGAACGCTGTTGCATCATCGGCTGTGGCATAGTCATCAATAAGAAGCATCTTGCCGACAGGTTTCCTGACATACCAGGTCTTGTTCGGGCCGGGTACTTCAATATAAGGTGTTTTTGCCCCGGATATATCAACAGCCTGAACAAAAACCTTGTTGAATCCGTTAAGCACCATCCCTTTAAGTTTAACAGGGTAGATATTGAATTCAGCTCCATCGATCAATATTTCTGTCTCGGGGTTGGCTGACTGAAAATCACGAACTCTTAGAGTAACCAAGCGTGTATTACCGCGAAGTTCAACCACATTCGCAGCGTTCGTAGTATCGTTCAGGACAATGTTTATCTTCTGGATCGACTCATCGCCATCCAAATCCGCGGCCCGCCATCTGAAGGTCATAACAGGTAAGGAGGATGCGGGAATAACAGTGAGGGTATCCCACTCAATAGTTGGTGGTGTATTCTTGATCGGGAACTTCAGATTTGCCGGAGTGGGATCTATCAACCCGATATCATAAAATTTTTCGCCCGCGTCGTAAACACCATTGTTGTTGGCGTCAACGAATGGTTCAGCACCATAGTTTATTCCGTTCTGTACCACGCTGTTATCGTAGACACCATTTCCGCCGTTATCGGCCGCACTTACCTGAAAATTATAGGAAGTGTCTGCCGCACCGATCTGCAGGGCGAAAGCACTGTCATTCTTCAATGTAAATGACCAGTTTCTCTCGTCCCAGCTGAAATAGTACCCTACTACCAGTCCGTCGGGGTCATCACCCCACCAGTTGACCGTAAGTTTACTAGGCTGCTGGGCTACTGTCGAGTCAGGATATAGAAAAAGGTGTGTTTGCGGAGGCTGATTACCCACGGGTACACCCGTCATATTATCCTTGCAAGAGGACAGGCCTAAAATCAGAACTGTAGAAAGAAGTATGAGAATCTTTTTTTGGAGCTTCATAAATAATCCAAAGGAGGCCCCGGCAAGGAGCCTCCTTAAGTTAAAGGAAATTACTTCATCAGAATCATTTTCTTCACGGATGTATTGGCACCCGCGTCGATCTTATAGAGATACACGCCTGAAGGAAGTGAGGCAGCATTGAAGTAAACTTTGTAATTGCCGGCTTCCTTGAATTCACTGATAAGAGTCTGTACCTTTCTTCCAAGTACATCAAATATCTCGAGTTTAACGTTGTCACCTTTCGGGAGGCTGAACTCAATGGCAGTTGATGGATTGAAAGGATTGGGATAATTCTGTTTCAGTGCGAACTCAACAGGTACTGATTCATTCTCAACAATTGTGGTGTAACCTGCAAGATCATCATCTTTGCGGGGTACCAATTTCCAGTTCGAGAATGAGAAATAGAGTACACCTGACAGTGACGAGAATCTGGCAAGCGAGTCAACCTGAATACCTGTCAGGTTTGGCTCCCAGTTGTTGTGATACTGGTGGTTGCCGTCCTGCAGTTCAACTCTTGTACCGCCGGAGTTATCATCCACGAGCATCTCACCAAAGTTACCACTAAGGTCAGCATTGGTTCTGGTGATGATCGGGTTGGTGTATTTGATAAGAACGCTTTCATATTTTTCAGCATCAACAACACCGCCCGCTTTCGCACCGATCGTACCGGTAGATACTTCGATGACTGCAGGTAGAGGGTTATTGGTTGAATTTACGACGATGGCCGTAACTGAATCAAGGCATGTAACGTTAAAGTCTTCAACAACCTTGCCACTAACCGTAACATTGTCACCTCTCTTCAGATTCAGAGCGTCAAAACCTTTAACCCAGATACCGGACCATGGAGATGAACCGTTCTGTATATAGACTCTTAATGCGGTAGAGCCAAAACCGGGTATATCTGAAGTATCGGCAGTTACAACACCGGTAAGACTAACGCGGTAGTTGTTCAGCGCGCTGAATCCCGAACCGTAAGGGCTGTACTGCACATCCTGGATTGTAAGGGGTCTATTGAGCACAGGGTAGAACCATCTGTTACGTGAAGTATCAGCAGGGTTCATGGTTATTCTGTTCTCATTATCCTGAGCCCAGAAGAAGTAATCAACAACTGCAGAATCCTGAGCAACGCCGGGGATGGTACCTGAGAAAACGTTGGTATCGGCAACACCTCTCGTTAGAGGAAGTTCAGTGTATCCACCCATGTTAACTCTGTAATAAACCTTGGCTGAAGTGATCCGGCCATCGAGGTCGACGATCCTCGAGGAAACTTCCACGGGAACATTGGGGCCAACATAAGCATTGTTTCTCGTGATGCTTGAAATGCTGGGAGGGGTAGCTCCAACAACCATGTCGCCGGGATAGAGTGGAACTATATAATAACCATCGGCTCTTGTGTGAACAACGCCTCTGATGTATTCGAGGAATGTGCCGTCTGCAGGAGCATCGTAATCTGTGAGCCCTGTTAATCTGTGAGCCCTCCGGGTAAAGTAACCGGACTGATCGTACATTGTCATGTAGTTACCGTTACCATCATTGAATCTGAAGGTGCCGGAAGAAGCATTTCTGTCACTGGTCAGTACATTTCTGATGACGACATACATACCTTCGTACTTTTCGCCTTCTCCCTTAAGAACACCGTTCTCCATGAAAGTGGTCATTGGAAGTTCGAGTGGAGCAGGTCTCTGAGTCGCCTGTGAAATGAACTGTACAGGTGTTGGAGGGTTAACAAGCAAATTTGCCTGTATCGTATTGCCTAAGAAAACAGAGAGAACCGCGGTGAATTCCCAGACCTGAGCAGTATCAACAAGGTCAAATCCTGTATTTTGGTTTACACCTGTTGTATCATTCTGAATAACTGTGATTCCGCTGAAAGGCTGTCCACTTGGGTCCTGCACATAAGCATACCAGCGACCACCTGCGGCTATAATTCTTCTTCTGTCGGTGGAAGCATTAACTACAGGAGCAACTAGAATTGTTCCTCTGAGGCGCACTGTATCACCGATATAGTCGGAAAATTCAGTTCCGGGTGAAAGCACCGAGTCAGGAGTGGTGGTTAACTGCTGGATTGTGAGCAGAGGGTAGGTCTGACTAAATCCGACACCCATCAGCAAAAATGTGAAAAGAAGGAGGTATCTTTTCATTTTTGGTCCTTTTTTATTTGATAACTAAAAACTTGCCTTTTTTGATCTTACCGGTATCAAGATCTTTCACGGTGAAAAGATACAAACCGGTAGCTATAGCCTGGTCGCCGTCAGAGATAAGATCCCAGGCATGCTCTCCACCTGACATTTTCTGAGTGGCTCCCGGCGAGAAATTCTCGAACCATCTGAGGTCACTTCCATTGCTGCTGCCGCTGTGATCTATCTTCTTGATCACATCCCCTGCCAAGGTATAGATAACGATCTCGGCACGGGCGGGTAGATTATAAAAATAGAGTTTACGCAAACGCTCGAATGAACCATCCCAGTAAGCATTTCCATAGTATGGATTCGGATAGACACCGATCTCGACATCTTCCTGTGATGTAGGAAGTGTCCCCGGGATAACTCTTTGAATATTAAATAGATAACTTGATTCCAGACTCTCGATGCGGTTTACTGGATCACCTTTATCGAAAGCGGATATATTGAAGAGATACTGCCAGCCGTTCAGTAGATTATCCACATCGAACTTATACCAGTATTCTGTTGGGTCACGCTCAAATTTTACCGGTTGGGCAAGTTCAACATAGTGGAAGCCTGTATTAAAGAAAAGTGAATTTCCGGTACTGTCGAACTCAGCCATTTTCACGAGGGCTTGAGCCTCGGTAGAATTGTTTTGGAAATCGAAACCTGCGTTCGATCTGTATATTCTGTAACCTTCGAAATCGCGGAGACCTGATATCGGATCAACACTGGCTTCGGCAGATCTGTCCCAATAGAGGGTAACCTTGCCGTTCTGCGGAACTGCCACCACTCTCGGTGAAACTGGAGGTGCCGGCAGGATGTAACGTGTTATCTTTCCATCGCCGTCAAGATCTTCACCCGGATCGAGTACTCCATTTCTGTTTTTGTCTTCACCGCTGTAGGCTCTCATCGCCCAGTCGGCATTTACAATAAGGTTCTTTCGCTGTTCATCAGAATCAAGAGCAGCAGGATCTTCACCAAATTTTTTTGCCGCGACAATTGCAAACACCACATTGATGGAATCACCGGGAGCTATCTTCTTGAATCCGCCCGCGGAAAGGAGTATCGACCTGTTTGAAGGGGTTTTAAGCGTGGCGGGAGTAACTCCGTATTTGTATCTTGCGTTTCCTCCGAAGAAACCCTGCATCTTTACGTAGCGGTCCTGATCGGTCTGAGGCGCAAAGAAAAGCGGATCCGCGGTATTTCTGAACTGCCAATTAACAAAATTTACACTGTCGTAGGGTGTGTCAGAGCCCAGGAACTGTATACCGAGGTAGCTATCGGTAAAACCAATATCACCATTTGAATCAAACTCGTAAGCAACCTTAATGGAATCCATGTAGCCGTTTCCGCCCTTGTTAAAAAAGGCTGAACCGCCCGGCGAAGTGATCTTTGTGTTTCTCACAACGGCATCTGTCCACAATCCCACATAAACGCTGTCGAGATATTTATTGGAGACATTTTTGATGGTGTAGTTAAAGATCACGAAGAAATCAGCGAAGGGAAAATTCCATGCATAGGTTTCAAGATGAACGCCCACTCCCAACGGGCTGTGCTCCTGGATCGGTTCACCGTTCTCCCAAACAAGATTGGTGTCGGTAAACTCCATCACAAAATCCTGGTGAGAGACTGCCTGAGGCTTGTAATAACGGGAGGTCAGAAGTGAGGAGCGTTCAACTACAACTGCTTCTTTGGAATTTGTGAATTCAAATCCACCACCTCTGGCTGAAACTGATGCTGCATCCACAGCAGCAGTTGTAACAAAAGGACCGGTTTTACCGGAACCTTGTGCATCATTGCTGATAAATCCGCCTATGTAGAGGCCGCCGTCGAAGATATGCTCAATGCCACTCCCCTTTGGGTATTCACCGGAGGGTTGCTGTGGCCAGAGGGCAAAACCGTGGCCATACGTACCGAAGTTCGTAATAGTGATACCGAGGTTACCGATCGAGGTGTATTTTGAATTGTCGTCCTTCCGAAAGGCGTTCAGAGAAGGTATCTCCTGCTGAGCGATCAGAGTTAACTGTAAGGCGAGTGTTACGAGTAGTAGTCTTCTAATGTTCATCTGAAAAATAAAAAAATGTGATTTTAAATAAAACCATTCGCTGCTTGTAAAAAAACTAAATATGTTAAAACATCGTTAATTTTCAACTGTAACCATTCTGGCCTGTTTGTCAGCATGATAAGAACTTCTTACAAGCGGTGCCGATTCAACGATCTTGAATCCCATTTTGAGTCCCTCTTCCTTATAGAAACTGAACTCATCAGGAGTCACAAATCTATGAACCGGAAGATGATTAACGGTGGGTTGCAGATACTGACCGATGGTAAGAATATCACACTTGTGATCAACAAGATCGTGCATAAGTTCAACAACCTCTTCCTTGGTCTCCCCTATCCCCACCATGATCCCGCTTTTGGTCTTAAGACCCCTCTTATGAAACCAATTGATAAGGTCAAGACTTCTTTGATACTTGGCCTGGGG
>RHKR01000121.1 GCA_008363265.1 Chlorobiota bacterium | reverse complement strand
TTGGTGGTCTTTTGAACCTTGGCCTCGGCATCTTTCAGCAGGTCTTCTGAGAGTTTGTCATCTTTCTGTTTTTTCTTCAGATGCTCATTGGCATCGCGGCGTATGTTTCTTACCGCCACCTTTGCTTCTTCACCGAATTTCTTGACGAGTTTTACAAACTCTCTTCTTCTCTCTTCCGTGAGAGGCGGGATCGGAACCTTGATCGTGACCCCATCATTCACCGGATTGAGCCCAAGGTCAGCCTGAAGTATCGCCTTGTCAATCGCTGCGATGGTGCTTCTGTCCCATGGTGCCACTGTGAGGGTGTGCGCATCGAGCACGCTTACGTTCGCCATCTGCTTCAGCGGTGTCGGTGTGCCGTAATAATCCACTTTTATCCCGTCAAGGATCGCGGTGGTCGCTTTACCGGTGCGGATCTTGGCGAGTTCGTTTCTGAAAGCCTCGATCGACTTGTTCATCTTAAGACCGGCATCTTTGATTATGTGTTCCATTTCAAGCCCGTTAAAAATTACTGATTTTGAACCGTAAATTTAGTTTTAACCTGTATGATTTACAAATGTTCCGATGTTTTCCCCCATTACAACACGAAGAAGATTGCCCGGAACGTTCATATTGAATACTTTGAGGGGAAGATCGTTCTCCTGACAGAGACTGATCGCGGTAAGATCCATCACTCTCAGGTTCTTGCTGAGAACATCAAGATAACTGATCCCTTCGTACTGCTTGGCATCGGGATTCTTTTCAGGATCTGAGTCGAATACTCCATCGACCCGGGTTCCTTTTATGATCACGTCAGCCCCAATCTCAACAGCGCGAAGTGCCGCCGCGGTATCAGTGCTGAAATATGGATGACCCGTTCCTGCTGAAAAAATTACAACCCTTCCCTTTTCAAGGTGGCGGATCGCCCTTCTTCTGATGTACGGTTCAGCCACTTCATCCATTTTGATCGCTGACATGAGCCGGGAAAAAACACCCGATTTTTCTATAGCGTTCTGAAGTGCCAGCGAGTTAATAGTTGTGGCCAGCATACCCATCAGGTCGCCTGTTACACGGTCAATACCCTGACCCTCTGCCGCCAGGCCACGAAAAATGTTGCCGCCACCGATCACAATGCCTACCTGTACTCCGACATTATGAACAGTCTTGATCTCTTCCGCGAAAAAGTCGAGCATCTCAGGGTCAATTCCGAATCCCTTCTTACCCATGAGCGACTCTCCGCTCAGCTTTAACAGTACTCTGCGAAACTTTGCTGAAGACATCTCTGCCTCTCCTCTCTAATATAAAAAAAGGTCTTAAGAAACTTAAGACCTTTCACAATAATTAAACGATACTTACTTGGAACCTTCGCCAAGATTGAATCTCTTGAATGTTCCTACCGACATCTTTGTTCCGTTGGCTTTGTTAACTTCTTCGAGCCATGTTCCGACAGTTTTTTTGTCCTCGCGGAAGAACGACTGTTCAAGAAGGGCTACTTCTTCGAAGTACTTTCCGAGTTTGTTTTTGGCGATGAAGTCAAGTTTGTCTTCAGGCTTTCCTTCTTTTCTGAACTGCTCTTTGTAGATCTCAAGCTCCTTCTCGATGAAATCGGCAGGAACTTCTTCTCTTGAAACAGCCAAGGGGCTCATTGCAGCGATCTGCTTGGCAACATCTTTTAATGCTGTAGCCACTGATTCAACCTTGTCGGATTCCAGATTTTTGAAGGAGACGAGGGAACCGAGTCTGTCGCCATAGTGGATGTAGAAGTCTACAACACCATCTGCTGACTCAAGACATGCAACTCTTCCAACCTGAAGTTTTTCACCGATCTTTGCTGTCATTTCATTAAGCATGGTGGTGATCTCAGGTGTTGACTCGATGAACGAGGCTGTGTCGTTTGCTTTCTTGGCAAAAGCAAGTTCAGTTACTTTTTTGGAAAAATCGACAAAGTCATCCGACTTCGCCACGAAATCTGTCTCGCAGTTAACTTCAACGAGAACGCCATATTTTTTATCGTCAGAAACCTTGGCCGACACGATTCCCTCGTTGGCTGCTCTGTCAGCTCTTTTAGCTGCAAGGGCTGCACCCTTTTTTCTGAGGAGATCGATAGCAGCTTCCATGTCGCCGTTCGACTCTGTAAGAGCCTTCTTGCAATCAAGGATACCCGCACCGGTTCTGGTTCTTAATTCATTTACTTGGGCAGCTGTAATGCTCATTATCTGTCTGATCCTTTTATATTATTTTGTTTCCTGTTCGGTCTTGTCCTGCTCTTTTCTGGTTCTTTCACCTTCAGCAGCGGCTTCAGCTTTTTTCTCTTTCGATTTAACTGAACCTTCTTTTACAGCCTCAACCATTGTCTTGATAACAAGTTCGATGGTCTTAACCGCGTCGTCATTCGCAGGGATCACATAATCAATCAGGTCGGGATCACAGTTGGTGTCAACCATCGCAAAGACAGGGATATTGAGTCTCTTGGCTTCTTTAACTGCGATCGATTCTTTCTTCACGTCAACGATGAAAACGGCTCCGGGGAGTTTATTCATCGACTCGACGCCTTCCAGTATTTTTCTTAACTTGTCTTTCTCACGGGTGAGGAAGAGACGCTCTTTCTTCGTTATCTTGTCGAAAGTACCGTCTGTCTCCTGCCGTTCGATCTGCTGGAGTCTCTTGACACTTCTTCTGATTGTTGAAAAGTTTGTAAGCATGCCACCGAGCCATCTTTCGGTGACCCAGTTCATCCCGCAGTTCCTTGCTTCTGTTTCGATGATATTCTTGGCTTGCTTCTTTGTACCAATGAACAAAACCCTGTCGCCATCGGCAACAACGTTACTTAATGCAACCGCTGCTTCAGTAACCATTTTCTTGGTCTTGTTAAGGTCGATAATATGAATACCGTTCTTCTCCATGAAGATGAAAGGTTTCATCTTCGGATTCCAACGGCGTGTTAAGTGACCGAAATGCGCACCCGCTTCGATCAGTTGTGTTAATTCGATATCGTACATCTAAACTCCTGTTGTACTTTTTCCCTCTTCCACTTTACCTTAAGCCGTGAGGCACAGGCGGTAAATCAGAGAGAATGTAGATTGATGAAAAATATTATCTCTTCGAGAACTGGAATCTTTTACGGGCTTTGGGTCTGCCGTATTTCTTACGTTCAACCATTCTTGGGTCTCTTCTAAGATACCCTTCCTGTTTCAACGGCGATTTGTACTCCTCGTTCTCTGCAGTAAGTGCTCTGGAAATGGCGAGACGGACGGCTTCAGCCTGTCCGGCAGGGCCACCACCCTGAACGTTAGCGAAAACATCGTAACGGCCCGTAAGTTCGAGTTTCTCGAACGGGGCTACAACGTCATCCTGCTGAGTCTTCTGCGCAAAGTAGACCTTCAATTCCCTTCCGTTGATGGTCACATTGCCCTGTCCGGGGCGTAAAGCCACCCTGGCAACTGCGGTTTTTCTTCTTCCAACAAATAAAGTGTCTGACATTAATTCTCCATTATATGCTTATTGCTTCAGGTTTCTGGGCAGCATGCGGGTGCTCAGCGCCTCTGTAAACCTTCAAATGATGAAAGATCTTTTTGCCAAGCCTTGTCTTCGGGAGCATTCCTCTTACGGCATGCTCGATCACGAACTCAGGCTTTACCTTGATCATATCATTGTACATTTTTGTTTTAAGTCCACCCGGGTAACCACTGTGATGTTTGTAGACCTTAAGCTCGGCGCGTTTGCCGGTAACGACTACTTTATCAGCATTGATCACTACGACAAAATCACCGGTATCAGCGTTCGGGCTGTACTCAGGTTTTTTCTTTCCCCTTATGATACTCGCTACTTCGGTGGCCAATCTGCCTAACACTTTACCCGAAGCATCCACGACATACCACTTCTTTTCGACGTCAGTGGTGCTGTACCATGGGGTCATTTTCTCTTGTTTCAAAGCTAATCCTCCAACTACAAGTTAAGTTTTTTGAAAGACTACAAATATAACATTTTAAAGCGAGAAAAACAATTTTCGAAGGGGGAGTTCTGCGAATTGATCAATGAAATTGAAGAAGAATGTACATGCTTTTGACCGGAGTGTGTTTGCGTTGCCCTGGACCGGATAAAGTTATATCCTGACTATCTTGCCTTACCTAACCTAACCTTGCCTATCCAAAGACTACCCGAAGGTAAATCCTCCACTGCTTTATCCTGCTTTGTAAACCTGTTTCATCCACTCGATCGTGTTCGCTACACCTTCTTCAAGATTAACGGTGATCTTGTGATCAAGATCCCGTTGAGCTTTGTTTGAGTCAACGCGCTTCTGACGGGTGGTCATTATCTCCGACTCGCTGTAGGTCACATCACGGTCATCTTTACCGGTGTACTTCAGTATCATGTTTGAAATGGTTTCGATATCATGGAAGTCGACACCTCCGATATTGTAGACCTCACCGGGGAGAAAATTATTTGAGATGTTCGAAAGGGTCCGCACCACATCGGAAATATAAATACTCGTGCGTGAATGGTTCTTGTAGACAACGTACGGAAGGTTGTGAAGAGCCCGGTACGCGAATAGACAAATGACTGAACGATAAGGACTGTAGTACTCGCCGGGGCCGTAAGAATTAAAAAGTCTTACCCTCACGCTTTCTGTTCCTGTCATAGCGGCCGAGTTGAGTACCTGTTGTTCGTTCACCCATTTGGTTAAAGCGTAGTCATTCATCTGCTTTACCTCGTAGGTATCCATCACATTTTCCACCATCACGTCGTTGTAATCACCGTAAACCTCTGAAGTGCTGAAATAAACGGCCCGAAAGCCTTCTTTCTCCTGCATCTTCAGTATGTTTTTGGTTCCGACTGCGTTGGTCTTCCACAAAGTCTCGTAATAGTCTTCACCGTTCCACCTGCCGAACTCGGCAGCAAGATGGTAGACCATATCAAACTTGCGTGGGGTATTAAAGTGCCCCCTCTCCCATCCACCACCCGACCACAATTTCTCGACCTGACGGAACTCACTCACGTCAACCCGGGCGTAATTCTGCCGGTGATGATGGGGATCGACGTCTATAACAAAGACATCGTGTCCTCTCGATTCAAGTTCATGGACCAAGGCGCTCCCAACAGCACCAAGCCCACCTGTTACCAATATGTTCATTCAGTATCCTGAAATTCTTTCCATATCAAGAAAGAGTTCGTAATCATAAGGTTCATTAAAAGCAATTTTCTTCCCCGGAAGGTCTGTAAAACCCGAAAAACTCGTGCTTATTTCCCTTGACAAAGATATGAATTTTTTTTAAAACAAATAATCTTTTTTCGATTATTGAATGGTAAAAAATCATTAATTTTCATTTAATGCGCCTTCAGATACTGCCGGAATAATACTCTATAAGAATTAAACTGTACAATTTCTACTTTGCAGGATTTTTATAAACCTGAAAGTTCCCGGTGTTCTCTACAAGGTGCCATTCCTTACTGATCCTGAGGGTGCTCCTGGAGCTGTACTTGCGGTTTTCGTCATTCAGTTTTTTCTCCAGACCGATCCATTCCGCATCGATCACGACGAACCTGCAGTTCTGGCTTATTTGATCAATAACGTATTTTTCAAGCCCGGCGGTTTCGCAATTGATAGGCCAATCAACAGGCGAATTGAACGGCAATCCGTAAAAAAGGTCAGCAAGCGGCATTGCCGGTAAGAATGTTATCTCCTTCCCATACTTCTTCGCAATCCCCTCCATTTCGCTCAATCTGCCGTATATCCTGTCATCTCCTTTAATAAAACTGAGATGCCGGTTAACTTTGCCGAGATCATGGTCGATATTGCTGACAACATCACTGTTGAAAGGCTTTTGGTAAGCTATAAAATAAACCAATACCCCTGCCAGGTAAACAAACGAGGCAAAATACACCGTTTTCCTCCGATCAAAGAACCGTGTTCCCATTGACAGCAGCACCGCCACGAGCGGGGCAGCAAAAAGATGTGGCGAAACATGTGCCCAGCTTATTGAGCTGCTCCACGAGAGAAAAAGCATCAGCGCAATACCGGAAGCCATCTTGACATTTTTCCACTCAAGCAACACGTGGATCAAGCCAAGGATCAGCAGTACCAATGCAACCGGGTCCCTGAACTCAAGAAGGTAAAAATTAATCCCGGTCAGCCCTTTGAAGTAAAGCCTGTTCAGGTAAAATGCCAATGGATAAACAAAAGCGAAAAGCAGAAAGAGGTACGGGACAAGTGCGATCGATCTTTCCCGCATTGATGTGTCGCTAAGATTTCTGACGAGAAGCCAATAGCCCGCGGGCACCAGGAAATAGATCAATGGGAAGTGCAGATACTCATATACACCGGCAGTATAACCATCCCTGAATGTTGTGCTTGTTGTCGTCTGCAAAATGAACTGATCAAGCATCCCGGCCAGTGCCAAAACAGCAATGAAAATACCGGCAAATGACAGCAACGCGACCACAGAGAACATCGTCTCCTTTATATCCCTCTTTGAAAGATAAATATAGACGAGCCCTGCAAAAGGGACAAGATAAAATGACTGCTTGGTGAGGGTTGAAAGAAAGAGAAAGAACATTCCCGCGATTGCGCCGGCCAATCCTCCTTCTCGATCCACTAAAAGATAGATACCGATACTTCCAAGCAATACACCGTCAACAGTATGCCATGCCATCGGTGTGAATGAATTCACCGAATACACAAACGCGATCGTGGAAAGGAAGAACAGATCCAGCTTTTCAAGACGATCATGGATGACCTTCTTCGCGGCAGCAGCTCCAAAATAACTACTGAGAGCCAGACTGATGAAAAACAGCACCCTCTCTGATATTAAAACCAGTTCATTCGGAAGTATGAAAAAAGG
>RHKR01000625.1 GCA_008363265.1 Chlorobiota bacterium | reverse complement strand
AATCGGAAAGCTGACCAGCGAGGGTTCACAATATCCAACCGCCATATCATACGGAACACCGAGACCACCTGACATCACCCCTGATGTTGTTCTTAGAGCGGGTATCCAATATGCACCGGGTTTTTCACCCGGAGATGTAAATGGTGACGGTTATAATGATTTGCTAAAATTCGATCCATATTATAATCAGGTTTTATTTTTAGGTGGAGCAGATGTATCAGGGCTTGTCGCCAAATATTATTATACAAGAAGCACATTTTTCCGATTAAATTTTGGAGGAAGGATTGGAGATGTAAATGGAGATGGGATAGACGATATTTGTATCGGGGAGAATGGACTATATGAACATTCACCATCGGGACCTGCGGGTTATGTATATATATATAAAGGGAGCAAAACACCCGCTTCCGTAAAAGAAGGGTCCTTGGAAGTTACAAAAAACAGCTCCATGGATATAGCAATTTCGCCAAACCCGACGAACGGCAAGGTTAATCTTCATTATTCACTCCCCGATTCAGGAGTACTGACGATGGAGATATTTGATATCCTCGGACAGAGGATATTCAACAATTCAGCACGAGAAGATCAAGGTTCCCACTCAAAAGAGTTAAATATTCAAAATCTTGCCAGAACAAGCGGAATATATATTTTTCACCTCACCCTTAAAACAGGTGAAAAGACTGTAACCAAAAGTGTTAAGGTTCAATTGATCAAATAAGGCAGAGGGATCATCCGCCGCGGCGGACTGAGGGCTGAAATATCTTCTTTATCACCGATCATTACAAAAAGAGGCTGTTTCGGATGGGGCGGCCTTTTTTTGTCTGAATCAGCTTACCCCTTTGGGGGATTTAGAGGATTGCAGGATTAACAGGAGGCTGTCTCGAAAGGGGCAGCTTTTTTTATCGCTTATCTGATGATCACCGAACCTCTGGCACACCACCACCTCAGCAGATCACATTTCGCTTCGCCCCTGCGAATCACATTTCACATTTCACTTCGCCGCGGCGAATCACATTTGAACTTCACTTCGCCCCGGCGAATCATCCTTCATCCCTCATCCTTCAGCCAAAAGGCTAATAGCTAACAGCTAACAGCTAATAACTAACCCCTCCCTTCTTCTCATTATTAAGAATTTTAAAATGAACGATTCTATAAATTGGTAATAGTTGGCCGTGATGGTTGTTAAAACAGCGATTAAAGCGGGGAAACAGTTTGGCACAGTAGTTGTGTGTAAATCGGATATTGGATAAAAACTTGCCCACAGAAAGGCCTGATCCTTTCAGACAAGATAAATTTAAAAGGTTACCGCGTTGTTGAGCTTTACATGGACAACTGCACCGGCTGCGTTAACTGCGCGCTGGTGTGCCCTGACTCGGCGATAACCGTTTACCGCGAGAAGAAAGCCAAAGCGGAATAAGGAAAGAATACGATGGAGAATAAAGAATTAAAAGGTAAAGAAGTCCGTCTGATGAAGGGCAACGAGGCAATGGCAGAAGCTGCCATCAGAGCGGGACTTGACGCTTACTTTGGTTATCCGATCACTCCGCAGTCGGAAGTGATGGAGTACCTTACCGAGCAGATCCCCTTGAGGCGCGGACTCGTGCTTCAGGCTGAGAGCGAAGTGGCATCGATCAACATGGTTTACGGTGCTGCCGGCGCGGGTGCCCGGGTGATGACATCATCTTCGAGCCCCGGCATGAGCCTTATGCAGGAGGGAATCTCCTACATCGCCAGCGCTCAGCTACCCTGTCTGCTCGTTAATGTTATGCGCGGCGGTCCGGGACTCGGAACTATTCAGCCTTCACAGGGCGACTACTTCCAGGCGGTAAAGGGCGGCGGTCACGGCGACTACAAACTCTTCACCCTTGCCCCTTCAACCGTTCAGGAGATGGTCGATTTTGTGTTCGAGGGTTTTAAAATGGCGGAAAAATACAGGAATCCTGCCATGATCCTTGCCGATGGCGCCCTTGGCCAGATGATGGAAAAAGTTGAGCTACCGGCAGAGGGTTCGCTTCCTCATGTTATACCCGACTGGGCAACCACGGGTAAAAAAGAGGGAAGAAAACAGAATGTTATTACCTCGCTCTTCATCCAGCCGGAGAAGATGGAAGGGATCAACCATGAGCTTCAGGAAAAATACAAAGCGATGGAATCGGAAGTGAAGTCGGAATCGATCGATACCGGTGACGCGGAGATAGTCCTTGTGGCTTTCGGACTCGTGGCGAGGATCTGCATGAAAGCAGCCCAGCTCGCCCGTGAACAAGGGATAAAAGTTGGTGTTATCAGACCCGTAACCCTCTTCCCCTTCCCTTCGAAGGTGTTGGCCGACACTTCAGAAAAAGTGAAAAAATTCCTCGTGGTCGAGATGAACGCCGGCCAGATGGTGGAAGATGTACGCCTCGCCATTAACGGCAGGGCCGATGTACAGTTCTACGGCAGAATGGGCGGCATGATCCCGACTCCGGAGGAAATTCTTGAAAAGATCGAAAAAATGAAATAACGGGAGAAGAGACGATGGAAC
>RHKR01000120.1 GCA_008363265.1 Chlorobiota bacterium | reverse complement strand
CCGGCTGGAACTCATTCAAGTTCGTTCCAGACCAGACACTTCCTGTTGTCAACCATACCCTCCTCAGGGATGTCGCGAAGGTCAGATGGCCCGCAAGAGTTACTGCCAATGCCACCGATAATCTCGGTATCAGAAGCGTAACCGTTGAATATACAGTGAATAACGCAACCCCAAGAAGCTTCGCTCTGAATCTTCTCTCAGGTTCGACCTATGAAGGTTTCTTCAATATCGATACAAACCAGATCGGTGTTGGTGATTCCGTTCAGTACAGAGTAAAAGTTGTTGACAATTCAACAAACTACAACACTGTTTATGTCCCTGCAAATGGTTTCTCACAGTTCAAGATCATCAATACCCTCGGTATTGTGCTTGTTCTTGACGATGATGTTACCCTCTCTGAAAGAAGCGGAGAAAAAGGCTTGGGCGACAGATCGACACCTCTTGGATTATCAGCGAATCTCTTCGCAACAACTCTCTCACAGGAAGGTTATGTAGTCGATAACCAGCCTTTCGCCACACTGGATACCAACACCCTTGACAACTATGATGTGGTGATCCTCTCAGCAGGTGCAAAAACAGCAGCAATGTTCGATGATCTCGGAAAGAGAACCGCGCTTGTTAATTTCACCAAACGCGGTGGAAGAACCCTCGTTGAAGGTGGTGAAGTTGGATACATCTACAGAGTATCGGGCACAACAACCGACAAGGATCCTAACTTCCGTCAGGAAATACTGCAGTGCTCAACTTGGGTATCTGACATGTCGACAAACGGCGTTCTCAAAAAGAAGATGCCAGGTCACCAGCTTTTCACAATGCCTCATTATGTTCCCGATTCACTCGCGTTTACAGGTACTACATACGGTCACCGTGACGCGAACAGGATCATCCTGAACAAACCAGGTATCTTCAAAGCCGGTACATGGTATCCGTCTTATCAGGATACCGCTGGTATCATTCTGTATTCACCTACCAATGATCCAAACAACGTCAGGAACATGTTCTTCCTCTTCTCAATTGGAACAATGTCAAACCAGACCGTTGCCGCACAACTTATCTCGAACGCGCTCAACACCCTTATGCAGGGTGGCGGACCTGTTCCTGTTGAGCTGACATCATTCAACGCTGATACTCAGAACAATAACGTATTCCTGACATGGACCACCGCCACTGAACTCAACAACCAGGGCTTCCAGGTTGAAAGAAAACAGGCCAACGGTCAGTTCGTTAATGCAGGATTTGTTGCCGGACGCGGTAATTCCCTCGAACCAAGTGCTTACGCATTCACTGACAAGTCACTTGAAGCTGGCAAGTACACCTACAGACTGAAACAGATCGATTTCGACGGTACTTTCTCCTACTCGAATGAAGTTGAAGTTGAAGTCGGTACACCAACCGTATTTGCCCTCGAGCAGAACTATCCTAACCCGTTCAACCCTTCAACCGTGATCAAATATTCGATCCCTGTTGATGGTCTTGTTACGCTGAACATCTACAACACGCTTGGCGAGAAGATCAAGACCCTCGTTTCACAGGTACAGAAAGCCGGTAGCTACGAAGTTTCATTCGACGCTTCAAAGCTCGCTTCAGGTGTCTATATCTACAGACTTGAGTCGGGCAACTTCTCTTCAGTTAAGAAGATGATCCTGAATAAATAGTTTGAGCGATGATCCGCCGCGGCGGATTGGTCTTAGACTCTGAACAAGAATTAAAGGCTGTCATGAAAATGGCAGCCTTTTTTATTACCTTCACTGATACTCCCTTATCATTCTATAATTCCGTTTAATTATTATTAGTGCAGCGCATCAATACGATGTGTAATCTGATGATTTTTGTTTGGACTTTTGTATACTATTATGTGTTAATTTCGGAAATCATACGTGGGAGGGGGTCGGCTTCGTGGCTGAGTTCAGAGCGGAAGATTACCGAAAAGTTTAATCATCATCAACCATATTCAACTTCCCTTTCACAGGGAAGACAGGAGAGATCAACATGAAGAAAACCATTTATTCATTGCTCGGCCTCACGGTCATCGCAACACTGGTTATCACCGGATGCAAAGCAAAAGTAGAGCAGGAGCAGGTGACTGCCAAACCTGCTTCGCAGGAAGACCCCGTGAAAAGAGGTGAATACCTTGTTGCAATTGCGGGATGCGACGACTGCCACAGTCCGAAAGTGATGGGACCAAAAGGCCCGGCACCGGATCAAAATCTTCGTCTTTCAGGGCATCCGGCGGATATTCCTCTCGCACCGGTCAACAAGAATGAATTGAAATCGTGGGTGTTGTTCAATCATATGAACACTGCTGCGGTGGGACCGTGGGGAGTTTCCTACGCTGCGAACATCACCTCTGATGCCACGGGTATAGGAACCTGGACTGAGGAACAGTTCATCAAAGCGATGCGCGAAGGAAAGTATAAAGGCATGGATAACACCAGACCGCTTCTCCCCCCGATGCCGTGGCCATCATACGCGAACATGACGGATGAAGATCTGAAAGCCGTTTTCGCATATCTGAAAACCACCAAACCGGTGAAGAACACAGTCCCCAATCCCATCGCTCCCAACGATATTAAATAATACAAAAAATGGCTGCCGGGATCATTTCCGGCAGCCTGTTTTTCTATATCTCATCAAAAATATTCGGCCTTCAGCCCGTGGCTGAGGGCGATATACTCTGGCACCGTGCGTAATCCCGGTGAAAAAAAGACCGGGTTCCGTTTTCAGCCCGCCACGGCCTAAACCCTAAACCCCATACCCAAAATCCCATACCCCAAACCCCATACACTCCACCCACCCCTACATCCCCAAATACCGGAGGACGAGTTTCATGAATTCATTCCGTTGTTCAGGGGTTAAGAGGGTTTCGAACGGGAAACTGGCGACGACCGAGCGATGGGTACCCCGATACCCGACAATGGCTGAGTTGGTATTTTCAGCATAGCGCGCGAGGGTTTCACCATCCTTTTCGGGATTGAGAGCCTGAGGGGCCTCCACACGGTAGATATCTTCTGAGTGCGCTGTATTGAAACGGAACCTGTCAGTATGTGTATCTCCAAATTTATCAGAAATGATCAGGTCGCCTCCCGTGGTGGCGAATTTTGTACCAAGTTTCACTTTCAAGGTTTCCACACCGAATTTTGCAGTAACCGTATCGTGCTCCAATTCAGTTCCGATATACGATCCGCTGAGGAAGAGTGCCTTCCCCGCTGAGAAGCATGAATCAAGTTTTCTGATCATTCCGGGAGTGAACAGACGAAAATCCTCCCGCACTACCGGATCAAGACCAAGCTTGACCGTGGTTGATTTTTCTTCACCCGCGATCAGATCGATCATACTGTACCTGTCAACCTTGTACCAATCCTTCTCAAAGATCTCATCTGAAACGCTGCTGAATGAAAACCCGGCATCAAGAACAGCTGCACCATGAATGGCTGTAAAATCAAACGTGTTACCCGCGATTACCTTCCCCTCAAGGTTTGACCGGGTGGCCCCAAAACCGGGGGCATCGTTCGATTTAAAGTCCGATTTACGGTCATAATCAACCTGTTCTCCGATGTAAGCAATATTTTTCCCATACTGGACACCCTCATCAACCCCGAAGAGGAATCCCTCATAGCCTTTCTCGACCACGGTCGCCGGGGCATCGAGGCGGTCGAATGCGTTAACGATCAGAACCTCTTTTTCGCAGTTCTTGCCAATACCAACCGCAAGTACTTCTGATGGAAAACTCTCACCGCCACTATTAACTGCAGTCACCTTGTAGCTTACCACCTGCCCAACGGGTATGTTTGAATCAATATAAAAATCATCGGAAGTGAACCGGCCGTTGTCGAATCCGCCCTCCCCTATCCTTCTGTACACAATGTACCCTTCAGGATTGGCAGTTGACTCCAAAGGATCAACCGCCGGGCTCCATGCGAGCACCGCATCGTTATTGTCCAGCCTTGCCTGAAAAGAATGAACCGGAAGTGGCTGAACGGCGTAGTCAGTTCCATGCATCGATGCCATAAACCTGAGCATTCCTTTATAAATGGCTCTTGACACATTAAACTTGAATCCGGGCTGCCAGAAAAATTTCATTTCAGCGAAATTCTGGTGTGAAAGAAGTTCGAGAAGAATCCCGGGTACATTCGGCCTTACTGCTTCCGAATAATTTGCGTCCCACATTTCGCGGCGGGTCCACTTCCTGTCGAACAGCTTTTGGATATCCTCCGCGATCTGGGTCTGCACGATATCCGCGAGGTCACGGTTCGCCATTCTCGAGCGGCCGTTCGGGAAAAATGAAGTGTCGGTTCCCACAGAACTGTAGATCATCAGCGTTCCTACCGTGGAGTCGGCTCCGAGTATTCCGGCATCGGTATGCCAGGCCATTGAAAGGTCGACCGGAATATGAAGCCCCTCGATGTCCCTCTTTTTATTAGGTCCACCCGGTGCTCCATTAAGCCAGTTTACGAACTCACCACGGGAAGAATAGTCGTCGACATAGTCGTCGGTGTCCTTCCTGTGGCTGTAGACGAGCGTATCCGGCGCGCCAATGTATTGAAGGTAATAGCGCGCCGCTTCCGTGAACCGTGGCCGTCCACTAACACCATTTCTGACAACAACACCCACTCCGCCGCCAAATCTGACTGCATCAGAAGTTACAACCCCCGTGCTGTTGCTCCGGTCTGAGACTGTAACCGCCCCCATTCCCGGGTCATTCCCTTTGTAAAACTTGAATGTGCCCAGATAAATCCAGGTAGCCCACCCCCTTGTCTGGTCAACTGTAAATGAAGTGGTACCGCCCGCGTGACGTACCGTATAGAGAGCGTTGGAAATGTTCTTCCCGTCCGGGTCTTTTCCGTAAGAAACATAAACAGCATACTCACCGGTCTCGGGTATCGTTGGGGTATAAACAAGTGGTGACTCCTCTTTTGAGACCGCTGCCTTTTTTAGAAAACTCCCCTGATGAAACGGGTTCAGATTTGCGGAATACGTTAACTGATATCCGAAACCAATCCCTGCTTTCTCCCATTTGGAAAAATTCTCAACCCCTTCCCCATTGTTCCGGGCCTCGGGGTCAACCACAGCCTCCCGCCACTGAATATCCCTTTCCCTCGGAAGAAACACCCCGGCACCGGCGTTTTCAAGCATGGGAACAAGATACTGAAGCACCATTGATGAGGTCAGGAGGTCTTCCACCGTACCCCAGAGCCTGGCACGCTGCCACTGCCATCGGTCATCCTCGTGACTGTAATACCAGCCATGCGAGTTCCAGAGGGCGATGTTTCTTCCATCCAGTCCCTTCTCAATTTTGAATGGCCTGTCGTTCCGTGTAACCAGTCGCGTGATCTCATTCTTCAGAGGCAAGCGCCTTGAGTCCTGGTCCATATCCTCGCGAAAGTAGTTCGGCACCATTTCCGCAAGTTCAAATGCACCCATGAATATACGCAGACCATAATTGGCAAAACCGTTTTCATTCTTGAAATCAGTAAATTTCTGCGTCATCATCGATACATTATCCTCTCTGATCACATTTCCTGATGACCTCCGGTTCAGTCCGATCACAAGTTCATTCCCGCTGTTAGTGTAAACCGTATCGATTTTTGTGGAGGGAGAAAGGTTGTAATTCTTGTGGTTTGCCCTTAACTCCTTCGCCAGTTTTTGCCTGAACCCGGCTATCTTTTCCGCGTCAGCCTGCTGGGGAAATACCGCGGGCACCAAAAATAAAAAGAGGAATAATGTAACAGTTATTATTGATCGCATGGAGCAACTCGTATATATTTGGTTTCACATTTTCAAAATTTACTTCTGATAACTTACAAAAAGAGAAATGAAGAAGAACAGAAACCTCGCTATTTTTTTAGTTTTTGCAGCTTTAGTGCAAGTCTACGTGATATATCACTTCTACCAGAAATCGGAAAAGGCCGACCGTGAAGCCATCATTGATCTTAAATCAGAAGGTTTTCAGAGGCTCTCTGAAGGGAAATATGAGAGTGCTTTGACTCTCTTCGGCAGGGTACTTGACATTGACGACCGGGATACTTCTGCCCTAATGTTCAGGGGACTTGCGTATCAGGGGATGAAAAAATATGGTGAAGCAGAGAAAGATTTTTTACACGTTCTCGATATTGATTCCAAGAAGATCGATGCGATGGTACTCCTCGGCAACCTCTATTTTGAAAAGGGTGAGAACCAAAAAGCACTTGAAAGCTATCTGAAGGCAGAATCGACAGATGCCGGGAACCACCTCGTCCCGATCCACAAAGCAGCATATTATCTTAAGCTGAGGATGCCAGACGAAGCAATTACAGAACTTGAGAAAGTACAGAGACTGAATCCGGAATTCGAATATCTGCAGGAGTACTTCGGAGAGGCTTACTTTTTAAAGAATGATTTCAATACAGCAAAAATATACCTTGAGAACTCGGTAAGTAAAAACCCAGGTAATCAGAGAACCCTCCTTATGCTCGGAAGCATAATGGCAAGGACGGGAGATAAAAAAGAAGCCTGCTCAATGTTTGAACAGGCTCTAAATTCGGGCGCCACTTCCGCGGCTGATTCCCTTTCGAAATACTGTAAGTGATCCTTACTTCTTGAGGGCGAACATAAGATTGCTGCGGCCCTGTTCCCAATAGTAACCGATACCGAAAGGAAGAGGCTTAACCTGGTCTTTCTTTCTGAACTCGGCCTGCAGATCTTTCTGCACCCTGCTTGCGAACAGTGGAATAGGAGCACTGTAAACGCCGTAGAATCTTCTGTCCCATTCATCTGCCTTGAAATACTTGACAGGTATGCCGCTGTCTTCCTGGAGCATGTATTTCGACTCTTTTACCACAAAATCACGAACTCCACTAAACCCGCCGTCGTGCATCAAATA
>RHKR01000119.1 GCA_008363265.1 Chlorobiota bacterium | reverse complement strand
CTGCCCGATGAATTTACGCTTCCCAAGACCATACCAATGCCCAACAAAGAGAAGCCCCTTAGGGAAGCGATCTGCAATTTCGCGGCGCTCGATATTCTGATCTCATCTTCTACAGGTACCATGCACATTGCCGCCGCGCTGAAGGTTGAGACACTGTCGCTGTTCTGTCCCTTGCCCGCCTGCACACCATCGCTATGGGGTCCTGTGGGCAACAAGGCCAGCTACATATTACCTGAACCCGGGTACTGCCAAAACCGCTGCCCCGGCGACCCCAAAAAATGTGATTTCTCTGGTCCCGGTGGAATAGATGTCAAAAAAGTCCTCAGTATGCTTTAGTTTTTCATCCTTCAGTCCGCCGCGGCGGATCATCCATCAGCCATAAGACTTCACTTCGCCGCGGCGAATCACAGCTCACAGTTCACACTTCTAAAATTGGTCATTTCCTAAAAATTCCGTATATTTCTTGACTATGAAAAAAATGTTTACCATAGCCATAGACGGTCCCGCGGGATCGGGTAAAAGCAGTACAGCAAAGAAGGTCGCGAAGCGGTTGGGATATCTATTTATAGATACCGGCGCGATGTATAGAGCTGTAACTTTGCTGGCTATACGAACAGGAAATCTTGATAACAGTGAAGCACTTTTGGGCCTGTTGACGGATAACATCATCACCCTTAAACCGGGCGAAGACGGTAACATGGTTTACCTTAACGGTGAGGATATCACCCAGACCATCCGCACCGAAGAGATCAACAGAAATGTTTCAAAGATCAGCTCTTACCCTGAGATCAGGGCCGAGCTGGTAAGAATGCAGCAGGAGATGGGGAAAGATGGCGGCGTTGTAATGGAAGGCCGCGACATCTGTTCTGTTGTTTTCCCTGATGCCGAGTTCAAATTCTACTTTACAGCCAGCGTTGAAGAGCGGGCAAAAAGAAGACAAAAAGACCTCGAAGCAATTGGAACCAGCATCTCACTCGATGAGGTAAAAGCCAGCATTATCAGAAGGGACAATTACGACTCGGGCCGGGATGTATCGCCACTCAGCAAAACATCAGACTCGATCGAAATCGACACCACATCGATGAGTTTGGAGGAGCAGTGTGAGTATATCGTTGGAGTTGTGCGGGAAAGGGAACGGATCGAGGGTTGATGGGGTTCTGTGAAAGAAAGAGGAGAGGTGATGAAGGTTACGGTTGACAGGAACGCGGGCTTCTGCTGGGGAGTGGTAAGAACGATTGATATAGCTGAAGAATCGCTTAAAGAGAGAGCAAAAGTATACTGCCTGGGAGATGTGATACACAATACAGAGGAAGTAGCCCGCCTTAAAAGACTAGGGCTTGAAACAATATCTGTGGATGATCTCCCCCGGATAGAAAGGGGAAGCACAGTGCTAATAAGGGCTCACGGTGAACCGCCTGAAACCTACAAAAAAGCAGTTGAATACGGGCTTGAACTGATAGACGCGACTTGCCCGATAGTAACCAAGGTTCAGGAGAGGGTACGCAAGTTTGTAGACAAGGGGTTCCAGGTAGTAATATTCGGGAAGAAGAACCACGCCGAGGTGACAGGCATAAACGGTGTTACGGGAAATACCGCTATTGTTGTGCTAAACAAAGATGAGGCACTGGCTTCTGTTGATTTCAACAGACCAACGGTGCTCTTCTCGCAGACGACACTGGACAAAGGGGAGTTCAAGGAAGTGGCCGAAGCGCTTAAACAGAAACTTGAAACCCTGGTGATCGGCTCGATGGAAGAGACAGCGGTTGAGTATCACGCGAAGGATACAATTTGCGGTCAGGTATCGGGCCGTGAAAAGAAACTGCAGCAGTTCGCCGCGGAGAATGATATTATAATTTTTACGGCCGGCAGAAAGTCGAGCAACGGTAAGGTGCTTTACCACATCGCTCATGATGTGAACGAAAGAACCTACTTCGCGGAGACGAAGGATGAGATCGAGTGGAGCTGGTTCGAAGGAGCGAGATCGGTTGGGATCACAGGCGCCACTTCAACTCCTCAGTGGGTGATGAGAGAGATCAAGGGAGTTATCGAGGAGAGGTTCGGAGTGGAGGAAGAAGTTTCGTAAGGAATAAACTGCAGTTAGTTAACTGATGTGGAACTAACAATGATTAACGCCGCGCGCCCTTTGGCAGTTTTGAGCAGACGGCAATAACCGTATATTGGAGGATTGATGTCCGACGAAATGAAGACCGGAAAGAATGATCTTGAGGTCTTGTTTAAGAAGTCAAGGAAGAATTTCTTTGACGATGAGTATTCACAAGAGGAGTTCTCGCAACTTGCATCCCTTTTTGGCGATTCTTTTAGAAACGTTAAGGAAAAGGAGATGGTCAAGGGTAAGATTGTTCGTATCCAGCCTGACTATGTTATTGTGGATGTTGGGTTCAAGTCAGAGGGTCAGATCCCGATCGCTGAGTTTGAGGGGATGGCTGATCTGGCGCTTGGGACCGAGGTTGAGGTGGTGCTGGAGAATGTTGAGGATCAGGAGGGTAATCTTGTTCTGAGCAAGAAGAGGGCGGATTTCCTGAGGGTCTGGGAGAGGGTTCTGGCGGCTCACGATAGTGGGGATGTTATTCAGGGGAGGATCACCCGGAGAATCAAGGGTGGTATGGTTGTGGATCTTATGGGTATGGACGCGTTCTTGCCGGGTTCACAGATCGATGTTCGCCCGATAAGGGACTTCGATGCTTTTGTGGGGAGGGAGATGGACTTCAAGGTGGTTAAGGTTAATATTCCCACTGAGAATGTTGTTGTTTCGCACAAGGTGCTGGTTGAGGAGGAGCTTGCTGATCAGAGGCATGCTATTCTGCACAGTCTTGACAAGGGTCAGATCCTTGAGGGGACTGTTAAGGCTATTACGGACTTCGGCGTGTTCGTTGATCTGGGTGGTGTTGACGGTTTGATCCATATTACTGATCTTAGCTGGGGGAGGATCAATCATCCGAATGAGGTTGTGAAGCTTGATGAGAAGATCAAGGTTGTTGTTACTGATTTCGATGAGGAGAAGAGAAGGATCTCGCTGAGCTTGAAGAAGCTGCTGCCGCATCCGTGGGAGAATATCGCGGAGAAGTATGAGATCGGCAAGAAGGTTTCGGGTCGCGTTGTGTCTCTTACGGAGTATGGGGCGTTCATTGAGATCGAGAAGGGTATTGAGGGTCTTATTCATAATAGTGAGATGAGCTGGACGCAGCATATCAAGCATCCTTCGCAGATGGTGTCGATGGGTCAGATCATTGACGCGGAGATTTTGAGTCTTGATGCTGATGAGAAGAAGATCTCGCTTGGTATGAAGCAGCTTGAGCCGGACCCATGGCACGCGCTTATGGCGAAGTATCCTGTTGGGAGCAGGCACTCGGGTATTGTGAGGAATCTTACGAATTTCGGTGTGTTTGTTGAGATGGAGCCGGGTATTGACGGTCTTATCCATATTAGTGACCTTTCGTGGACGAAGAAGATCCGTCACCCCGGGGAGGTTGTTAAGAAGGGTGAGAGGATCGATGTGATGGTTCTTTCGGTTGATACGGAGCAGAGGAAGATCTCTCTGGGCCACAAGCAGATCATGGACAACCCTTGGGACAAGTTCGAGACGCTTTATGGTATGGGTGTTGAGACGAGCGGAAAGATCTCGAGATTGATCGAGAAGGGTGTTATTGTTGAGTTGGAGGAGGGCGTTGATGCTTTTGTTCCGACTTCGCAGCTTTCACCCGGAAAGGTAAAGAACATCGGGAACCACTTTCTGGTTGATCAGGAGCTGAACCTTAAGGTTATCGATTTCGACAAGGAGAACAAGAAGATTGTTCTTAGCGCGGTTGCTTATCTTAAGGATAAGGATGATGATGTTATCAGTGATTATATGTCGACCCACAAGCTTGAGAAGGTTAGTGTGAATGACTTTAAGACTGCTGAGACGTCGAGGGTTGAGAGTGTTGATTTTCCGACTTTTGAGGTATCGCCGGCGGCGGGGAAACCGAAGAAAGAGGGCAATTAGACCTCAGCTTGTGAAGTGATTTGGAGGCTGCGCTTTATGGGCAGCCTCTTTTTTATGGTGATGAGATCCCGAATGGATATATGAAGAGAGTAGCGCTACATACGCTTGGTTGTAAGCTTAATTTTTCGGAGACTTCTTCGATCGGGAAGCAGTTCATGAGGAACGGCTTCGAGGTGGTTGATTTCAACGAGGAGGCTGATGTTTATGTGATCAATACTTGTACGGTGACGGAGAACGCGGAGCGTGACTGCCGTCAGGTGGTGAGGAGGGCTTTGCGGAGGAATCCGGGTGCTTATGTTATGGTTACGGGTTGTTACGCTCAGTTGCGTCCTGATGAGATTGCGGGTATTGAGGGTGTTGATGTGGTTCTGGGGAGCAAGGAGAAGTTTGATGTGTTCGCTTTTATGGACGGTTTTGAGAAGCGGGAGCTGGCGTGCATTTTTGTGTCGCCGACGGAGGATCTGAGCGGTGAGTTCGGGTTCGCGTCGTCGGGTGAGGGTGATGGCAGGACGAGGGCTTATTTTAAGGTTCAGGATGGTTGCGACTACAAGTGCACTTTTTGTACGATTCCTTTGGCGAGGGGTGCGAGCAGGAGCATGGACCCGGGGAAGGCGGTTGAGAGGTTCGCCGAGCTGCTTGAGCAGGGGTACAGGGAGATCATTCTGACGGGGGTTAATGTGGGGGATTACGGCAAAGCCGCGAGTGGTAAGTCCGCTGCAGGCGGAGTCGATATGAGTTTTTACAGGCTTTTGTTGAGGTTGCTTGATGTGCGGGGGGATTACAGGCTGCGGATATCTTCGATTGAGCCGAATTTGCTTACGGATGATATTCTGGAGTTGACGGCGGGTGAGGAGAGGATGGCGAAGCATTTTCATATTCCGCTGCAGAGCGGGAGTCCGGCGATACTTCGTTTGATGCAGAGGCGGTACAATACGGCGTTTTATGAGAGTTTGATTTACAGGGCGAATAAGATGATCCCGGGGTTGGGGATCGGTGTTGATGTTATTACGGGGTTCCCGGGGGAGGGGGAGAAGGAGTTTATGGAGACGCATAATTTTCTTCTTGGGTTGCCTGTGAGTTATTTTCATGTTTTTACTTATTCGGAGCGGCCGAGGACGAAGGCTATCAATATGCCGGGTATGGTTGATGTGGGGGAGAGGAGGAGGCGGACGAATATGTTGAGGATAATGGGGCAGAAGAAGAGGGATGATTTTTACGCGGGGATGGTGGGGAGGACTGTGGATGTGCTTTTTGAGGGTGGGAACCACTCGCAAGGGGGCGAGGCGGGTGTGATGAGGGGTTTTTCGTCGGAGTATGTGAGGGTGAGTCATCCTTACGATGGGGGGCTTGTGAACAGGTTTACAAGGTTTAGGATCCTCTCGAGTGATGGTGAGCATTGCCACGGGGAGATTCTTGGGAATGATTGAGTAACGGTGTAAGGTTTTTTGTATGAAGAGAGTTTTGGTTTTTTTGTCGGTTTTATGGGTTGTTGTGGCGGCTCAGGGTGAGTGGCACGGCCACCACGAGTGGCACGGCAAGGGAAGTATGGCCGCGCTTAGGGCGGGGATAGGCTCATGGGACGGGTATGAGCTTAAGTCATCGGGGAATGGGTTGTTGCCTGCAGCGGCTTCGAAGAAGAACGCGGGTCTGGCGATCCTTTATTCGCTGGTTCTGCCGGGGATGGGTGAGCTGTACGCGGAGGGGTATGAGAGCGGGAAGTATTTTACGATTGCGGAGGCGGCTCTGTGGGTGACTTACGGTGGGATGAGGTATTATTCGAACAGGCAGAGGGATAGTTATTTTGCGTACGCGGAGTCGTACGGTGGTGTGAGGGGTATGTCGGGGAAGAACGGGGACTTTTATGCTGATATCGGCAATTACCTGAACATCAATGATTTTAATGATGACATGGCGAAACAGGGTCAGTTCGCCAAGATGTACGACCCCTCGACTCACTTCTGGAGCTGGAGGAGCAACGGGGAGAGGAAGGGGTATCGTGAGCTGTGGACTTCGTCGGAGAGCTGGGGGAACAATCTTCGGTTCGTTGTGGGCGGGATGATCCTTAACCGCATCGCGAGCGCGATCAATGCTGTGAGGCTTGTGGCGAGGTACAATAAGGGGGTTGAGACGACGTGGAATTTTTGGTTTGATTATGATCTGGCAAAAGGTGGGGGAATCTCTCTGAATTTTGTGAAGGGGTTTTGATTAGTGGCGAGTAGTGAGTAGCGAGTAGCGAGGGCTGGTCCGCCTGAGGTGGTATGATTCGCCAGCGGTGGAACATATTTGTCAGAGGGTTTGTTTTGAAACTAATCGGTGGATAATAAAGTTTTTATAGAAAAACGAAGTCCGTCTATGCGATATTTAATATTCATACTCTTCTTATCCACAACAGTTTTTTCCCAAACGAAGATATCCGGAACGATCCGTTCGGCTCAGGGTGAAGTATTGATCGGTGCGAACATCTTTATTAAGGGCAGCTACGATGGTGCTTCCAGCGATGCGAAGGGCAACTTCGAGTTCACCACTACCGAGACGGGCGATCAGATCCTTATTGCAAGTTACATCGGCTACAAGACCAAAGAGACCAAAGTCACCCTCGACGGTGATCCCCTCACATTTGAATTCAGACTTGAGCCCGATTCCAAAATTCTTCGCCCTGTTACCATTTCTGCCGGTTCCTTCGAAGCGTCGGATGAGAGGAAGTCGGTGGTTCTCCGGCCGCTTGATATTCTAACCACTGCAGGTTCGAACGGCGACCTCTATGGAGCGTTGAACACGCTTCCCGGTACCTCTCAGGTTGGGGAGACCGAAGGCCTTTTCGTACGTGGCGGTTCACGTTCAGAACCCCTACTTTTCAAATGTACCCGATGTGCCGCAAAGAGGAAGATTTGCTCCTTATGTCTTCAAAGGTACAATATTCAGCACCGGTGGATACTCTGCACAGTATGGACAGGCGCTTTCATCAACACTCATTTTAAGGAGTCTCGATCTTCCGCCTGATACGCGCAGTTCATTTGGTTTGCTGGCTGCCGGATTCAACGCGGTTCATACGCAAAGGTGGGAGAAGTCATCCCTTGGATTCTCAGCGGACTACTTTAACGTTGGACCTTATAACAATATTGTGCCTCAGCGCGTCGATTGGGACCTGGCTCCGATAACAAAATCAGGCGCGTTGATCTACCGCCATAAATTGGGTGAATCTGCGATGTACAAGTTCTATGGTACTTTCTCGCAAACCCAGCTTTCACTTTACCAGCCGAACCTTGATAACCCCGGTTTCAGACAGCGTTTCGAGCTTGATAACCAGAATATTTACATCAACACCAACTACACCGATATCCTTTTCGGTGATCTCGCTTTCTTCGCGGGCTACTCATACAGCAATAACAACGATGATCTTGGGATAAACACCTTCCCAGCGAACAGGGATGACCAACTCCATCAGGTGAAAGTTAAGGGCACAAAGAATATCGCCGAAAATGCCTTCCTTACAGTCGGTGGCGAGACCTGGTTCCTAAAGGCGGATGATTCATTTTCATCCTTGAAAGCGAACCTCGAGGATAAGTATTACGCGGGTTTTGCGGAGACAGATTTCTTTCTTTCAGATTGGGCTGCATTCCGGCTTGGTGTTCGATATGAGTATGCCGACTATATCAAGCAATCTAATGTCGCACCGCGCGCCTCATTCGCGCTGAAACTATGGGAGAACGACCAGATCAACTTCGCCTACGGACAGTTTTACCAGACCCCCGAAAGGATCTGGCTCTATCAGGCAAAGGATCTGGGATTTGAAAGGGCCGACCACTACATTCTGAACTATCAGTACATCGGCGACAGACGCACTTTCAGGATCGAGGGTTACTACAAGGATTATCAGTCGCTTGTTAAGAGAAACTACACCAATCCCGGAGTTTTCACCCTGCCGGATTACAGAAACAACGGCTCCGGGTACGCCAGGGGTGTCGACATCTTCTGGCGCGACAGGGGAGCCACGTTCGACAATGTTGACTATTGGGTATCATACTCCTACCTCGATACAAAGAGGGATTACCGGGATTTCCCGACTCTGGCAACTCCCACATTCGCCTCCGAGCATACGCTGTCGCTTGTTTACAAGCAATTCTTCCGCGCGCTTAACTCGTTCATCGGATTCACTTATACTTTCTCTTCGGGAAGGCCTTATTATAATCCCAACAATCCTGTTTACAATGGCGACAGAACCCCCGTTCAGCACAGCCTGAGCTTCAACGGAAGCTGGTTAACCACCATTTTCGACTATTTCACCATCGTTTATGTCTCGGTAACGAACCTTCCGGGGTATGAGAACATTTACGGATACAGGTTCTCTGCCGACGGTAAAAGGAGTCAGGCAGTGATCGCGCCTGCACTTCGGACCTACTTCCTTGGTGTATTTATTTCATTCGACTACAAATGATAAATCAATTTTGAGAGGATCATGAAAACTTTTGTAATTGCACTGCTTCTGGCATCAGCCACACTTTTCGCCCAAAGCGATAAAATGATCAAGGCCATTGAGAAGAATCTTGAGATACTTGATACCGCCTCCACGATCGAGACTGCACTTCTTTTGAAGAACAATTTCGAGCGCATAGCCGAAGCTGAAAAAGGGGAGTGGATACCGCAGTATTACGCCGCGATGGCAAATGCGACGCTCTCCATGAGAGAGAAGGACACCCAGCTCCGTGAAGAGATCGTGAATAAAGCTGAAATGTACATTAACCGTGCAGACTCGCTCGAGCCCGACAATTCGGAAATTCAGGTCGTCAGGGCGATGACAGTTTATTCACGGATCACGGTCAGCCCCATGGAAAGGTTCATGTCACTTCAGCCTGTCGCCGATAAATATATGGCAAAAGCCGAAGAGTTGAACCCCGACAACCCCAGAATATACCTGCAGAAGGGTGTGATAATGATGTTCACGCCTGAAATGATGGGTGGTGGAAAAACAAAAGCCCTTCCGCTGATCCTGACAGCGATAGAAAAATTCGATCAGTTTGAGCCCGAAAGCTCGATCCACCCGAACTGGGGGAAGAATATCGCTGAAGAGATGCTGAAGAGGGCCAAAAGCCAGTAGAGGCTATTTCCGGTCGAACCGGTGGATGATCCTTTTAGTACTGATCTCGGCCTTATAACCGCTGATAACACCCGTAACCATCTGCATAAAATCAGTGATTCCATTTTGGACGTCGCTGTTTTTGTAGGATGCCCATTCAGGCACATGTTTAAGCGGGATGTTCATTCCTCGGGATGAAACCAGCCGTCTGTTGTCGAGCTCCAGAAAGCCTTTCTTATCAGTGCAGTCAACGGGAAGCCAGCCGAGTCCGGGAAGGTCAACCTCTGCCCAAACATGATAGCTTACGGTGTCGGGTGCCAGCATGAAACCTGAAACCAGTCGCGCCGGTATCCCTGAGGCCCTGCTGAGTGCAATAAAAAGGTAGGAATACTGACCGCAATCCCCCTTGCAACTTCTGAATGCCTCCAATGCCCCTCTTTTCGGTACGGGCCACTCATACTTCATGTTGGAGTGCACCCATTTATAGAGCTGCCTGGTTTTGCTCAAGGGGTCTTCCGCGCCTGCGGTTATTTCAACTGCCTTGGTTTTTATACTGTCGGTGATCTCTATGAACTCTTCTTCACCCAGAAAACGGGAAGTGTTGCCATTGCTGAAGAGGAAACCGTCAGACGTAATATCTTCAGGCACTTTCACCGAGAAAAGATCGTATTGTATTCTACGAGAGATTACGAGTGAATCGCCAGTCTTTAATTTCTTTTCAAGCTCCCAATAGTAGATCAGGTTCCCGTTCTCCGGGTCGGTGAAAATATCATCAGGTTTTGGAATTGTAGCCGTATACTCAAAGTTTCTGATATTAACGTACTCCTGAGGTTGGGCAGACCATAGCCTGAAGGCGGGAGGAGTGTCTGTCGGGAGTCCCTTCTCCTTGTTGGCAGCTGACAATTCAGCACCTTCAAGACGCTTCACATTTTTAATGATCACCTGCAATTCAACCTCAACTTTCCGGCCATCTGAGAGCCAGCTCTTAATCAGATCCTCATGCAGTTTTTCGGGAGCCGGGGTATAGAAAGCGCAGGAGCCCAACAGGAAGGGGAAAGTGAGGAGCGTAAGGCGGAGCAAGGCAAGGTGTTTCATGTTAATCACCGTTTCTGACCGGAAGCTCTACTTCAACCGTGAAAGCTGTTTCTTCATCCGAAATGTTAAATCCGAAGTTCTTATCATAAAGTATCTCAAGGCGGGACCGGATCTGTTTCAGTCCCTCACCCGATTCGATAGCTTCCTTATGGTATTCGGCAGGACGGCTGTTTTTTACGCTTATCGAAATATTCTCCTCAGTGACAGCAACCACCAATTCTATCTCAACTGGATCAGGAGAGAGGTCAACATTGTGTTTGATGCAGTTCTCCAAGAGTGGAAGAAGGATAAATCTCGGTACTTTAACCTCGCCCCCCATTCCGGGGAGGGTCATCGTCTCGCGGATGCGGGTGCCGAATCTCATTTTCTGGATCGAGAGGTAGTTCCTCCCCGTCTCGATCTCTTGCTTCAAAGGGATGAACTGGTTCTCGGAGTTTGAGAATGTACTCCTCAGAAGTTCGCTCAGAGAAGAAAGCATCTTATCCGCGACGAAGGGATCTTTGTGGATCATTATCGATACCCCCTGCAGCGCGTTAAAGAGGAAGTGGGGGTGAAGGCTTCCGCTCAGGTTCTGAAGTCTTGCCTCAACCAGGTGGCGGCGAAGTTCCTCCTGCTTCAAGCTTTCGGCCTTTATGAATTTCGTGTATTCAACTATCAAAGCCGTAAGCGTGAGGATCACAGCCAAAGTTAGACTGTCAGCCGACAGCGAAATGAGAGGCAGCAGCACTTCACCCGGACTCGAAAAGAGGAGACCAACGGTGGTCCCAAAATTTCCGATGAGCACGCTGACGATAACAAATGTCAACAACCGGTGAAGAAATGCCGCCAGCACTATCCAGCCCGTCAATCGGACCACTTTATTCCTGTACGCACCCGCGTGTTGAAAGATTTCAATCACCTTTCCGTGCAGAAGGGGAATGAACACCGCCCAGAGGAGGTAGCTCGGCAGTCTCTGTGGCAGGTCGATTATCCAATCGATCGTCCTGTCATTCCCGAAACTGTAAAGAAACGATGAAACATTCGACGCCGCGCCGAAAAACAATGCCACGGCGAACATAACAAGCCAAATTCTGTATTTGCTTCCGAACAGGTTGCTGTCTGAAGGTAGTATGGGGGCTCCTGAAGATTTTACTGAAAATACTGTTACAAAAATAGGGGAATAAACATCGATCAAAGCATTAATTTGATCAATTTCGGTGCAATGTGGATTAAAAATTTAATTTGAACAGAACTGTACCTTCTAATCACCAAGACCAAATATCCACTCTCCTGATTGACTCTTAACTATTCGCTATATTTGAAAATCCGAAAAATAAAAATCAAACGATGAAGAAGCGAATATATTTAACCTCCGACTATGAAACCCTGATAAAAAATGACGGGTATTATGTGGATAAAACAAGATTTATCCCGCTGCTTGAGAATTACTCAAATCCGAATGTCCTTTTTTTAAGACCGCGGAAATTTGGTAAATCCTTATTGCTTTCTGTACTGGAGCATT
>RHKR01000624.1 GCA_008363265.1 Chlorobiota bacterium | reverse complement strand
TTCTGTACCTGAAGGTCGATAAGGAGGTCAATCTCTTTCAGTCCCGCCTTGCCTGTAAAATAAGTTTCCGTGTTGCCATCAAAGAGTGCGACAGATGCGCCCGGGTCGTGAGCGGGGGAGACAGTAACCATGGGTTTAGCGTCAGAAACTACAGGCGGATCAAGCTTCTCAACTTTAAGTTCATCGATCCAGACAGATCCCTGTCCACCATTGAACGACGCGACTATGAACTCAAGCCTGCCCATCTTCTTTATCTCTCCGCCGCCTTGCGGGCCCCACGCGAAGGAGAGGTTCCGTTTACGGACGGTGATCTTTGTCCATTCTGTTGGCAATTCAAAAGTTTTTCTGTTTACCCACCAGACGTTATCGCCGGAGGGATCGATCACCTTGAACTCAAAGTTGTTCGCGGGCAGCCCTTCCCCCTTTACATAGAAAGTCATCTGATAGTTTTCAGGGAGTTCAAGAGATATCAGGTCGAACACTCCGCCATAGCCGCTTCCGAGGGTGAAGTTGATGTCGAAACGGAGTCCGTTACCGGCATATCCAATATCGCTGTGGCTGGAAAGCAGCACGCCTTCGGAGACATTTATCTGCCATTTGCCTGCATTCTCGAAATCTTCGGAGTAGAGGAGTTGCGCGTTGGAAGCTGAAAAAGCACCTGCCAAGAGATAGATCGCAAGGGTGATAATCTTTGTGTTCATGTGAGACCTGTGATGGTGAACGATGAATTAATAGATCTATGAAAATTGTTGATATAAAATGTAAAATTTACATTTTTAGGCTATACATCAAAATTGAACGATTTAAGCAGTTTTTACAGGATATTTTCCTGCATTTTTTGCTTTGGACCTGTAAAAGGCCGAATTTCTACTTTTTTAAGGACTAAATGTAGAAAATTTTTGACAAAAAAGTAAAAAATAACTTGACAAAGTGATTTAAAACGCTTAATTTTGAGGTTGTGTAACCGTTTACATTTTTTTCAAGACAACAAACAAACAGGAGACGCCGTGAAAAGCAAATTCTACAATCTGTTAGCGATAGTTTTTGTACTCTTTGCAGTACAATCATCATTCGCACAGTATACAGATCCGTCCACCCGTGAGGCATATCTCACCGCCGGACCGATAACAGTTGACGGTAATATGAACGAAGCCGCATGGAACGGAGTTCAGGAATACCTCGTGTTCGGTCCCAACGCCCCTTCCACACTCCACATGCAGGGTGTTACAGGTGGCGTTCATGTTACCAACCAGGTACCCTATAAAGATACCACCTTAGATTAAAACTGCTACAGGTCAGGAAAAAGAGTACAAACTCTATTACAACCTTGGCGGAGTAAACCCTGAGATGAACTATGAAGCTCAGGCTCCCGGTATGGGCGCCGGTATGAAGGGAAGCAACACCGTTGTTAATGATACAACCCAGATCGACAACGGATACAGCGCCGAGCTCCTGATATATCTCGATTCGCTCGGATACGGACCCAATGTAACCTCAGTACCCGTAATGATCAATATTTTTGATCCTGACATGTACCATACAGGAATGACCCCCTGGGTTGCTCCCGGAACATTTTACAAGACATGGTGGGGAAGCGAATGGGGCAGTGCCTACAGAGACCTCGCTTTCTACCAGGATCCGCAGTCGGTTAATGTTTATCAGGCAGTTAACCCGATCACGGTTGACGGTAACCTGAGCGAACCCGATTGGGCATACCCATCACAGTACCTTGTTTTTGGTCCCAAACCTCCACTTACATCTCCCGGAAACTCGGTAACCTCAACGGTTCTTGTCTGGAACAAACTGATCGACACCACCTGGACACCACTGAAGTTCTTAAGGATCGGTAACAAGCTTTACATAGGATTCTCATCCTACGACAAGCAGGTCTGCAAATTCGGTGACAGCTGGGAAGGCGACGGCCTCTTCATGAAGATCAAGGATGCCGGCGGTCAGGACAAAGAGTACAAACTCTACTTCAACGCGGCCGGACCGAACACCAACATGGTTTATGAAGCCTCGGTTGCCAATTCAGGCGCGGGTGTTGGTGTTAAGAGACCCGGAACGATCGTTAACGATACAACACAGGTTGACAATGGTTACACTGCCGAGCTAATGATCGATCTTGCGGTTCTTGGTTATACAACACCACCTCAGACCGTTCAGGTCATGATGAACATCTTTGATCCCGATTTCTACCATGCCGGTATGACCTCATGGGGAACTGTCGGCTCGATGCACAAAACCTTCTGGGGCAGCGAGTGGGGTTCATCTTTCAGGACACTGAACCTGACCAACATGTCAACACCTGTTGAACTCACATTATTCACCGCGAAAGCAGTGAACGGAAATGTTGAGCTCAGCTGGACCACCGCTTCCGAGAGCAACAACGCCGGCTTCCAGATCGAAAGAAGCATCGACGGGCTC
>RHKR01000118.1 GCA_008363265.1 Chlorobiota bacterium | reverse complement strand
TTTTCCGGCTTGAGGCGGGAAAAAACACGTCAGCGGTAAAAATGTTACTTCTAAGATAAAATGGACTTTTTCAGGATACTTACGGTATCAACAATGAAACCCCCTGCAGGCAGATAATGCGATTTACAAAAAGATTACTGATCACACTGGTAGCATTACTGACGGCGATCGACGCGCAGCCAATTCCGGCAGAAAAAACGGAAGTTGTATACAGCGACGCTTACAGTATTTACAACGGTAAGGGAGCCGGCGCGCTCCACTTCCACGACTCCCTCAACGGGATAAGCTACATACCGAACTCCTCCCTCTACTCGCTAACCACTGATGGGGGTGCCTCATGGCGCGACGGGCGACAAAATGAACTGATCACTCCATTCAGAAAGATGTTCGTTACGGGCCGCGACACCCTTGTGGCGGTGCGCGACAGTAACCTGATCCTCCACAGTTACGACAGCGGTGAGACCTGGTTGATCGCGAATACCCTCTGGCCCGGTGAGTATATGAACAGCTTTTTCTTTTTCAACTCAAGACACGCCATAAATTTCATGTCGAACACCGAGTACACGGTATCCTCCGACCGGGGTTCTTCCTGGACAGCATTTCAATGGCCTTACCGTAAAGTGAAACCTTCGATCTACTACAACAACGGTTACCTTTTCGCCATCGAAGTAAAGCAAAGTCCCTTTCCCGCGGGTATCCTCTATTCAACTACAAACGGGTTCACCTGGGAGAGGATCAACCTCCCCTCGACAATTAACGACTATACTTTCATCGCCCGCGGTTCAGGCGGATTTATAATCGGTACCGCCAACGGGATCGTGTACCTCGTTTCAGATCAGGGAGCGATATTAAAGCGGCTGACGTCACCCGGTGCCGGTTATGCAGGGGGATATTCTTATGTTAATGACAGCGAGATCTGGTGCATCGACAATAACCCGAATGCTAATTTGTCCGGGCTGACCCTCTATTCGGTCACCGATTCCACAACCACATACAAGCAGTTATCATTTTCGCTCGCGTATGCTGACAATATATACGCGACAACCTGGGACAGGGTGGTGACCGGTAGCGGAAATGCTTACTCAACATCCGGTCTGCTGGCCTATCACAAACATGGTTTCCGGGATGTGCTGGTGGAGCGGTATGAGATACCCGGAAGTGGAGATGTCGCCTCCCTCTTCTTCGTTAACGAGGCAAAGGGTTTCGCCGGCACCGCGGAAGGCGGGATCCTGAAAACCTCGGACGGCGGCCTCTCATGGTCGGGCACAACTGTTCAGGCCATGATGCCTGCAGTAAAAGGGTTCGCGAAGAGAAGTGAATCAGAGTTCATCGCGTTCTGCGAAGGAGGCACAATACTTGTCTCGGGTGATGATGGCAATAACTGGGTTGACGCCGGTTCAGTCTTCAGAGGCACCATAAAACGTGTTGTCTTCGCGGGTCGTGACACCATATATTTCTGTACCGCGGATTCCCTCTTTATGACCACCCCTTCCTGGCAGGTCATCACCCCTGTTGCCACCGGCCTTTCGGGTGGTACATACCGTGATCTCGACTTTTACGGAACTTCTAACGGTTCCGCCACATACATCTATTCTGCAGGCGGGGCCGGTAAGGCGTTTGTAACAACCGACAGGGGTAAGACCTGGAATACCCAATCATTCGACGGATGGATTTACACATACGATCCCTCGTCTCATGGGTTACTTTTCAAGTACACCACCCGTATGAGCACATGGTACGATGGGTCTGCAGGTAAGTTCACTGATGTCACGGCTGTCCCTGACCAATACGACCAAGCCTCCAACGGGAATATGGCCCTGACCATCGGAGCAAAGAGCGTCTTCTTCAGTTTTGGGGAGAGGGCAAACTACAGGCACATTTATCTTGCGAGCAACACCGAACGACGGGGAATTGTAGCCGCCGGCGGGAATACTTTCTACATGCTCAGCTCTGGCAGGCGGTTCTGGAAATTTTCAAGATCAACCGCCTCGCCACTTCCGACCACTGTTCAAAGGACTTACCCGGTTGACGGCTCGCCCTTTGAGTATCACAATCTAAAATTCAAATGGGACGAACCATGGACTGTAAGTCCAATCACGGAATACCACTTCCAGCTCGCCCTCGGTGACACTTCCAATATTGTGAATAATATAACAGGTATCGACACCACCTCGGTAATAGTGAGTCTCAATGCCGATTCAGCACTCTATTACTGGCGCGTAAGGGCCGCGAACCGGTACGGCTGGGGAAGCTTCAACCCCTGGTACACTTTCAGATCATCAACCATCGCCTCACAGCCAACCTTGTTTACAACCCCGCTCAGCGGTGACCTCACAGCCGCCATCATCCTGCCCGGCGGGAGATTGCTGGTTGGAGACCATAACGGGTGGATCGCGAGAACCAACCAGTTACCGGGGAACTGGACCACGGTTGCATCGGGTACCACCTACCCGATCCTGCGATTTTATTACGATCCGAACAATAATTTCACTTTCTACCTCACGAACGGCAATTTCCTGGGTTACTCAACGGACAAGGGAGTCACATGGCGAAGACAGGAAGCACCTTTCGGTTCCACAATGATCACATCGCTTGCACCACTGAAGCCGAACAGGATATTCGGTTCCGGCTATTACAGCTGCATATTCAGAGCTATCGCTGAACCGGACTGGTGGTTGAGCCAATACTGTGGAGCACTTTACGGCGATCTGCGGCATATCAACACCCTCGGGAGCGACAAGATAGCCGCGGTAGGTGACAGAGGAAATATCCTGATCTCAAATGACGGGGGATTGAATTTCAGATACATCCCTCAAAACCCCCTTGAGATGTTCAAAAGGGTTAGTTTTGCCCCCGACTCAACTATTGTCGTCCTGAATCAGTATGGCTCGCGAAGGGTATCCACCGACATGGGTGATACCTGGACATTTGAAACTTTTGCTCTGAATACGCCTGTAAGGGATATGATCACCCAAAACGGAGCCTGTGTGGTGATCGACACTCTCGGCAGTATACTCTTTTCAACCGGGCCAACGAGCCCGTGGAAATTCAGCAAATTACCGGCAGGTGTCTCACCAATGGGTGTTGAGATATCAGGCGATACTATTCTGATCACGGCGAGGGGCAATAAACTTTTCTTCCTCAACATCAATGCGGGCAGCCCCGTAAGCGTGAATGATGAACCTGCCATCCCCAGTGAATTCACCCTTTCACAGAACTTCCCCAATCCGTTCAACCCTGAGACCGTGATCCGTTTCGCGTTACCCGCCGCGGGTTACGCGAAGGGTGTGGTTTACGATATTCTTGGGCGGGAAGTTACTACACTGATCGATGGCGTGATAAGCGCGGGAGCTCATGAGGTAAGCTTTAATGCTTCCGGACTGCCTTCAGGCATTTACATCTTCAGGCTTCAGACCGGGAAACATTCGGCGGCGATAAAGATGGTGGTAAACAAGTAGAACTTCAGTACTTCGGTACTTCTGTACTTCAGTACCTTGGTATTTCGAAATGCTGAGGTTCCGGGGTTCCGAAGTTCCGAAGTACGGTAGTTCTGAAATACCGGAGTTCCGAAGTTCCGGAGTTCTGAAATTCCGAAGTTCTAAAGTTCCGAGGTTCCGAGGTTCCGATTACTCCGCCAGAACTTCTCCGGCGCTGAGGCGGTCGAGGGCCATTTTGGCGGCTACCTGTTCCGCGGATTTTTTGTTGCGGCCTTTACCTTCGCCAAGGACATGGAGGCCGACCGATACGCGGACGGTGAAGACGCGGTCGTGTTCGGGACCCGATTCTTCAACCACATAGTATCTGGGGAGTTCAACTTTTTTCTTCTGGATTAGTTCGAGGAGCTGGCTCTTGTAGTTCTCGTCGGTTACATGCACCCCTTTTGTGAGGCCGGGTTCGAGGATGAACTTGAGGATAAAATCCTTCGCCACGGTGTAACCATATTCTGTGTAGATCACGCCGATCAGTGCCTCGATGGCATCGGCGAGGATCGATTTTATGCCGAGTGACTGCCCCGTTACGAGATCCTCCTGAATAAAGAGGAACTGGTAGAGGTTGATCACCTGCGCCACTTCGTATAGATTGTTCTTGTTAACGAGGTTCGAGCGCATCTTGGTGAGGAGACCTTCGTTGGTCTGGGGGAACATCTCGAAGAGGGTTTCGGCAATCACCATGCCGAGCACGGCGTCACCGAGGAATTCGAGGCGTTCGTTCGATGTTTTGAATTTCGTCTGGTCGAGTGCCGACCGGTGGGTCAGGGCTTCGATGAACCTGTCGGGATTGGTGATCTTCTTGCCGATCAACTCCTCAAGTTTACGGAAGTCCTTCTTTTTAAGGATCTTTTTCTGTTCAAGCCGCCGGAAATAATCACGAACGAAACGGAACAAGATCAGTCTCCGGCTTTAGTGAAGAGCAGGGCGGCGTTGTGTCCACCGAAACCGAACGTGTTCGAGATCGCGAAATCAACTTTCCGCTTTTCCGCAACTTTCGGAACATAATGGAGATCGCACTCCGGATCGGGATTTTCGTGATTGATCGTTGGAGGGATCAGATCATTCTGCAGCGTAAGAATTGTAGCCACAGCTTCGATCGCGCCGGCAGCTCCGAGGAGATGGCCGGTCATCGATTTGATCGAGGAAACCGCGAGATCGTAGGCATGATCGCCGAAAACGGTTTTTATTGCTTTGGTCTCGGTCTTGTCGTTAAGAGGTGTCGATGTTCCGTGCGCGTTAATGTAGTCGATGTGTTTCGGATCAACCCCCGCGTCGCGGATCGCTTCCCTCATTGCCCTTACGGCGCCGTCGCCTTCGGGGTCGGGAGCTGTCATGTGGAAGGCATCACCCGTGAGGCCGATACCCAGAAGCTCGGCATAAATTTTCGCCCCGCGCCTCTTGGCGTGTTCATATTCCTCGAGTATCAGCGCGCCTGAACCTTCACCCATCACGAAGCCGCTTCTGTCTTTATCGAACGGTCTGCTGGCCACCGTGTAACGGTCGTTCCAGGTTGAGATGGCCCTCATCGAGCCGAAACTTCCTATTCCCATTTCAGTTATCGCCGCCTCTGCCCCGCCGCAGATCATCGCGTCGGCTGCACCCCTTTGGATGAGCATGAAACCGTCGGCTATCGAGTGTGAGGAAGTGGCGCAGGCTGAAGTGGTTGAGTAGTTCGGACCTTTTAAGCCGTACTTTATCGAAATGTGGCCGCCGGCAATGTCGGCGATCATCATCGTTACAAGGAAGGGTGAAAGACGTTTGGGAGAATTCTCTTTGTAATAGGTTACAAAGCCATTCTCCAGCGACTTGATGCCACCAATTCCGCTACCGAAGATAACACCGAAACGGTCTGGATCATACGATCCGTCTGAAAACGACGCGTCTTCCCATGCCTGGGTTGCGGCAGCGAGGGCAAAAACCGTGAAAGGATCGATCCTTTTAAGGTTCTTGAAGTCAACATACAGCTCGGGGTTGAAATTCTTTACTTCAGCCGCGAACTTTGTGTCGAAGTTGGTAGTGTCAAAATGGGTTATTTGATCCACTCCGTTTTTTCCGGAACGGAGCGCTTCCCAATATTCCTGAAGGTTGTTTCCGATGGGAGTAACCGCACCCATTCCGGTAACAACTACCCTTCTTTTGTTCATTGGTGAGTACCTGAGGAAAAAGTAAAGCCGGTGATCCCGGAAGTGTATCCGGGATCAGCCGACCGGGAAAAAGTTATTTTTTTGAGGTCTCTTCTTTGATGAAAGCGAGAGCGGCACCGACTGTATCAAGTTTCTCAACCTGATCTTCGGGAGCTGAAATATTGAATTCGGTCTCGAAAGCCATGAAAAGCTCCATAAGATCGAGTGAATCTGCCTGGAGATCGTTTCTGAAGCTTGCTTCAGGGGTGATCTGTGATTCTTCAACGCCTAATTTGTCTTGTATGATCTGTTTGAATTTTACTTCAACATCCATTGTTTACTCCTAATGTTTTTGTTAAAAAAAATTACATCGTCATTCCGCCGTCAACCGCGATAACCTGTCCGGTTATGTAGTCAGCTGCCGGTGAAACCAGAAACAGCACCGTTTTAGCAATGTGTCCGGGTTCTCCGAGGGCTTTAAGTGGAATATGATTCAATAATTCCTGTTTAATCTCGTCTTTAAGTTTGTCGGTCATATCGGTCTGAATAAATCCCGGGGCGATGGCGTTGCAGGTTATGTTCCTCGATGCCACTTCTTTTGCCACCGACTTGGTGAAACCGATCATACCGGCCTTGCTGGCTGCATAATTTGCCTGACCCGCGTTTCCGGTGAGTCCCACTACCGAAGTGATGTTAACGATCCTTCCGAACCGCTGCGACATCATCGGCTTCATGACAGCTTTAGTGTAATTGAAAACACTCTTAAGGTTGGCGTCGATCACATCTGTGAAGTCGCTCTCCTTCATCATCATCAGGAACTTGTCGCGGGTGATACCGGCGTTGTTCACGAGGAAATCGCAACCGCCAAGGTTCTGAACTGTGAAATCGACAGCTTTCTGGGCATCCTCGAAGCTCGCGGCATCAGCCTTGAATCCGAGTACTTTTCTCCCTTCGGCAGCATGAGCCGCCTCGATCGCCTTGGCAGCTTCATCGGAAGACTGGTAAGTGAACACAACGGAACATCCCTGACGGGCGAGTTCCTCAACGATCGCTTTACCTATTCCGCGCGATCCGCCGGTTACGAGAGCTCTTTTTTCTTTTAAATCTGTCATTTTTAATTTGAAAATTACTAAATAAAACTCAAAAATGAATTAAAGGCTACAAATATTTTTCTATATCGGCGTATTTATCGATACCCCAGGTGGTTACCGTGTTGTCGATCCTCTTCGCAAGTCCCTGAAGAACCTTGCCCGGACCCACTTCAACAAATTCGGTATAACCGTCGGCGATCATGTTCTTTATGGTATCTTCCCAAAAAA
>RHKR01000117.1 GCA_008363265.1 Chlorobiota bacterium | reverse complement strand
CCCGGTCTTGAAGCTGAAGAACGTGGTCAGGCTGAGGCGATCGCACGGAATCTACTTGAGATGGCAAGACTGAGGGTGCCGATCGTGGTAGTCATCATTGGCGAAGGAGCCAGTGGAGGCGCGCTCGGAATGGGTGTGGGCGACAGGATACTCATGCTTGAGAACGCCTGGTACTCTGTTATAAGTCCAGAATCCTGCTCCAGCATCCTCTGGAGGAGCTGGGAATATAAAGAGCAGGCTGCCGAAGCACTGAAACTGACAGCGCAGGATCTGTTACCTCTTAAGGTGATCGACAGGATCATTCCTGAACCCCTTGGCGGCGCGCACAAGAACCACCAGGAAATGGCCGATATCCTGAAAGGAATATTGGTTGAGGAGCTTACAAATCTCGTGAAGATCAAGCCTGATAAGCTGGTTGATTCCCGCATCGAGAAATTTGCCGGCATAGGAGCGTATCAGGAGTAAAGATGGTCTCCAATAAAACAACCATCCGTATCCGGTACGCGGATACTGACCAAATGAAGTTCGTCTACAACGGTAAGTACCTCGAGTTCTTCGAAGTGGGGCGTACTGAAATGATCCGTGAGATGGGGATGTCTTACAAGGAATTTGAAGATGCAGGATTCATGCTGCCTCTCAACGATGCATACATAAAATATCACTCTCCGGCATTTTATGATGATGTACTCGAGATCGAATCGCGGCTTGAATCGAAGCCGATGGCCCGGCTGCGGATCGATTACACCATCCGGGTCGGGGAAAGAGTGATAGCTACAGGCTATACCCAACATGCTTTTTTAAGTGTTGAATCAGGCAGGCCTGTAAGATCCCCTGAGATCTTTAACAAACTTATTGAGAAATATTTTAAGGAATAATTTCTGAAACAGGTAGATCGAATAATTGAGTCGGCGCTCGAAGAGGACATCAAGAGCGGCGACATAACAACCGAAGCAATTTTAAAAGATCGCCGGCTTGCTACCGGCATTTTCAGAGCAAAGGCCGGTGGCATCCTTTCCGGTGTTGCTGTGGCCCGCCAGGTTTTTGAACTTGTCGACGAAACGGTCGAGTTTAATGCCTTTCACGAGGACGGTTCGGAGATCAAGGCCGGCGATGTGCTGATCGAAGTGGAGGGTAACGCCGCTTCAATCCTTACCGCGGAGCGTACAGCTCTCAACTTCCTTCAGAGGATGTCTGGCATTGCCACCTTGGCAGCTGCATATGCCGATGCGGTTGAAGGCACATCCGCAAGAATACTCGATACACGCAAAACAGCCCCCGGGCTGAGGCTCACTGACAAGCTTGCCGTAAAAACAGGCGGCTGTCTGAATCACAGGACAGGTCTTTACGACATGTATCTCATCAAAGACAACCACATTGAGGCAGCCGGCTCGATCGCCGCAGCAGTAAAGGCCGTGAAGGAACATCAGCTCGAGAATGAAACCTCGTACAAGATCGAGGTTGAGGTGAAGAACCTTGAAGAACTTCAGGAGGCACTTGCCAGTGGTGTCGATGTCATCATGCTCGACAATTTCGAGGTTGCTCAGATCAAAGAGGCGGTTGCGATCACAAACAACACCTGTCTGCTCGAGGCTTCCGGCGGTATCACTCTCAAGAATGTAAGAGCCGTTGCAGAGACCGGGGTTGACTACATCTCTGTTGGAGAACTCACTCACTCCGCCAGGGCGCTCGATATCTCACTCGATCTGAAACTGAAACCCCTGGAATGATCGACAAGCTAAAACAACTTTCAAAGGAAACGGTGATCTACGGGATATCGACCGTGGTGGGCCGTTTCCTTAATTTTGTTTTGGTGCCTTTCTACAGCAATATTTTCAATCCGAACGATATGGGGGTTGTTGCAAACCTCTATGCCTATATGGCGGTGTTCAACATAGTATTCATTTACGGGATGGATTCAGCATTTCTGAAGATGGGCTCATTGCCTGAGAACAAGGGTTCGAAGAAGGTATTCACCACTTCTTATTTTACCGTGCTTTCTACCGGTGCTTTGTTCGCGCTTGTACTTTATATGATAAAGCCCTCTCTTGGGGTTGCGATCAGTATCGATGCTGCTGTTGCCGCTAATTACCAGCATCTTATTTCGTATTCGATCAATATACTCCTTCTCGACGCGTTGTCAGTTCTTCCGTTCATTGCCCTGAGGCTTGAGAACAAGGCGATCACATTCTCGAAGATCAGGGTGATCAACATTCTCATCAACATCGGGTTGAACTTCGTTCTGATACTTGGTTTCGACATGGGGGTTGAGGCTGTTTTTATTTCGAACCTAATCGCTTCTGTTTACACATTTTTAGCCCTTACACCCTATGTGTACGCGAACCTCTCTTTTGAGTTCGAGTTTCAGTTGCTGAAGAGGCTGATGAAGTTCGGGCTTCCTTTCCTCCCGGCGGGATTCGCGGCGATGCTTATGCAGGTTGTCGATAAACCGATAGTTGAGAGATTGACCGATCTGAAAACGCTTGGTATTTACAACGCGAATTATAAACTCGGGATATTTATGATGCTCTTTGTGAGCATGTTCCAGTTCGCGTGGCAGCCATTCTTCCTTAAACATGCATCGGATGACAGCGCGAAAGACCTTTTTGCCAAGGTATTCACATATTTTACAATTGTCGGCAGCGTGATAGTTGTCTATCTCACCCTTTTTATTGAGGATATCACCGGGTTCGGTTTCGGAAGGATACACTTCCTTGGTGAGGCATTCTGGTCGGGGCGCGATATCATTCCGGTTATACTTCTGGGATATCTGTTCTACGGGTTTTACGTTAATTTTAATGCATCTTTTTACATCAAAGAGAAGAGTATCCCGGTACCAGTACTTCTTGGTATTGGAGCGGTTGCCAACGTGGTTCTGAATTTCGCGTTGATTCCCGTGATGGGAATAATGGGAGCCGCTCTTGCCACGCTTGGGGCGTATGTTATCATTGCTTTTTCATTCTTTTATTATGGCAAAAAGCTGTTTGAAATTAATTATGAATACCGGAAGATAATCACCGTGCTGATCCTGATAACCGTGGTGTTCGGCGTCTACTATACAATGATCGAAGGAGCGGGAGTCTCGATTTTTATAAAGATCATCCTCGCTGTCCTTTATCCGGCCGCGCTCGTACTCACAGGAGTGGTTAGCACGCGTGAGCTTACGATAGTCAAGGAAACAATTTCAGGAAAACTTCGAAGGAAATAATACGAATGAGCAACGATCCGGTATTGAAATTCAGAAGAATTGATCAGGCGATGAGCGATATTCCCTTACCTGAATATCAGACCGAAGGGGCGGCAGGGATGGATATCAGGGCCGGCATCAGTGAACCGCTTGTGATCGTGAAGGGCGGATTTGCCGCCGTTCCAACCAACCTTCAGGTTGAGATACCTCACGGTTACGAGATACAGGTACGCCCCAGAAGCGGACTTGCCTTCAAGAACGGGATCGGTGTTCTCAACGCCCCCGGCACGATCGATGAAGATTACAGGGGCGAGATAAAGGTGATCCTTTTCAATTTCGGTCCGGAAGACTTTGTGATCAACCGCGGTGACAGGATCGCGCAACTGATCCTCGGCCGTGTCCACAAGGCGGAAATAATAGAAACTCATGAACTCAGCGATACAGAAAGAGGAACCGGCGGGTTCGGCTCAACAGGGAAGGGATAGGAATGGGTAATTTCGTACATTTACACAACCACACACACTACAGTTTACAGGACGCGGCCTGTACGGTTAAGGGACTGGTGAAGGCGGCTGCTGATTTCGATATGCATGCCGTGGCACTGACCGATCACGGAGTGATGTATGGTATTCCGGAGTTCTATAAAGCGGCTAAGGGATCGGGGCTTAAACCGGTGCTCGGAATGGAAGCCTACATCACGATCGAGAACAAGAGCAGGTTCGACAAAGCCCCCGACTTTGAACCCGTGACAGGGAACAGGAAAAAGGTTTACCACCACCTCATACTCCTTGCAAAGAACAACCAGGGGTTCAAGAACCTCATAAAGCTTTCATCAAGGGGATTTCTTGAAGGTTATTACTACAAGCCGAGGATCGATCTCGAACTGCTGCGGGAATACTCGGAAGGACTCATCTGCACTTCAGCCTGTCTTGGAGGGATCGTCTCCTTTTACATCCGGAGGCGTGACTACGCGACGGCGAGGGAAGTGGCGAAGCAGTATCACGAAATTTTCGGTGACGATTTCTATCTCGAGATCCAGGACCATAAGATGCCCGATGACCCTCTCATTCTCGAAGGGGTACCGCGCCTGGCCAAGGAACTGGGGATAAAACTGGTTGCAACCAACGATTGTCACTACATAAAAAAAGAAGACGCGATAGCGCACAATATTCTCCTTAAGCTCTCGGAAAAAGGGGGGGATGAGGATTATAAAAAACTGAGATACGGTACCGATCAGATCTACTTCAAGTCGCAGGAAGAGATGATCGATCTCTTCAAGAAGTGGCCGGAATCGATAGCCAGTACTCTTGAAATTACCGACAAGTGTAATGTTGACCTCGATAAAAAGGAATACTTTTTCCCGAACTTCCCAATACCTGATGACTCACCCGACAAAACACTGGACGGTTACTTCGAATATCTGTCGCGAAAAAGATTTGACGAGATATTTCCTGGTGAGAAGAGCCAGGAACTTACCGAGCGGTTCGAATATGAACTTAAAACGATCAAATCGATGGGCTTCGCGGGTTACTTTCTGATCGTTCAGGATTTCATTAACGCGGCAAAAGAGATGGGAGTTTCAGTGGGGCCGGGTCGTGGTTCCGCGGCAGGTTCGCTGATAGCTTTCGTGCTGGGAATAACGAAGATCAACCCGCTCGATTATGACCTCCTTTTCGAACGGTTTCTCAATCCTGCAAGGAAGTCGATGCCTGATATCGATGTTGACTTCGCCGACGAAAAGCGTGGTGAGGTGATAGAGTATGTGAAGAGGAAGTACGGCTCGGAATCGGTCTCACAGATCATCACATTCTCGACTCTGGCTTCAAAGGCGGCGATCAAGGATGTGGGACGCGTGCTTAATGTTCCGCTATCAACCGTGAATCATATTACCAAATACATCCCTTCGATCTTCGGGAAGGTTTACAGTATCGAAAAAGCTTTGGCTGAGGTGCCGGAACTGAAAAATTTCCAGAATACCCCTGATCCAAAACTGGCTGAACTGTTCAAATACGCGAAGACACTTGAGGGAATGAACAGGAATGCCTCGAAGCACGCGGCGGGTGTGGTGATAGCCCCGGGGGATGTGAGCGATTATGTGCCTCTGGCGGTGGTTGATGCCTCCACGATGGAAGTGGTGTCGCAGTACAACATGAAAGAACTTGAGGCTGCGGGGCTCCTGAAGATGGATTTCCTCGGCCTCCGCACACTATCGATAATTGAAGACACCCTGGCCATGGCGCGGCAAACACGCCCCCAAGAGGAATGGGTTCACGATATCGACGCGATACCGCTCGATGACCAGTTGACTTACGATATCTTTGCCGATGGAAAGACGACCGGGATATTCCAGTTCGAATCTGTCCCGATGCGCAAGCACCTGAAGAGGCTCAAACCGCAGTCGATCAAAGACCTTGCAGCGATGAACGCGCTTTACCGTCCGGGTCCGATGGAAAACATCGACGACTTTATCGACCGTAAGTACGGCAGGCAGCAGATCACATATCTCCATCCGAAACTTGAGCCGATCCTGAAGGAAACCTACGGCATCATAGTTTATCAGGAGCAGGTCATCAGGATCGCGAACCAGCTCGCCGGGATGTCACTCGCCGAAGCGGATATCCTCCGAAGGGCGATGGGTAAAAAGGACGTTGAGGCAATGGCAAAGCAGCGGAAAATTTTTGTTGATGCTGCCACCGCTCATGAGATCAATGAGAAGATCGCCGGTGAGGTATTCGACCTTATCGACAAGTTCGCCAACTACGGCTTCAACAAAAGCCATGCGGTCGCATACTCTTACCTCGCTTATCAGACCGCGTATCTTAAGGCGCACTTCACCGAAGAGTTCCTTGCCGCGAACATGACGCACGAGTTTGGCAAGCAGGAAAAGGTGACCCTTTTCCTCGAGGACTGCCGCAAACTCGGCATCAAGGTGCTCTCACCTGATGTTAACAGACCAGCCAAGTTCTTTACGGTTGAGAATAAAATGATCCGTTTTGGCCTCTCAGCGATCAAGAACGTGGGTGAGACCGCGGTGGACAGTATTACCGCGGCGAGGAAAAAGCTTGGGCGTGACTTCAGGAGCGTCTTCGAGTTCGCTTCCCTCGTCGACCTGAGGCTGGTGAACAAGAGGGCGATGGAAGGGCTGGTGATGGCCGGAGCATTCGACTCAATAAACAGCAACAGGAGATCGATCTTCGAAGCCATCCCGGAGATAATTGTATTCGGACAGAATGTTCAGGAAATAAACGACGACAGCACCGAGAGTCTCTTCGGCGAAGAAGCACTTCAGGAAACGATAATTGAACCGAAACTACCGGTAACTGAAGACTGGAGCCTGAAAGAACGCTTTGCAAAGGAACTTGAGGTTACAGGATTCTACATATCAAATCACCCGATGTCTGCTTATGATATTGAAGACAGGGCGTTTTCATTTACATCCAATGTCGAAAATTTTGAGACAATAAACGACAAGCAGGTCGGCATTTGTGGTGTGATCAATGAGCTCGAATCGAAGATAGGCAATAACGGGGCTGCGTTCGCAACATTTACGGTGAACGGTCTTGGCGGTATGTTCGAGTGTACAATGTGGGCAAGGGCTTACGAGAGACACATATCGCTAATGGAAGAGGGAGCGGTGCTTTATCTTGCGGGCAAGGCTGAGTTAAACGGAGACTCGGTGAAAATTCTCGTCGAGTCGGCACTTCCTATTGAGCAGTGTGTTGCCAAATTCACCAAGCGGTTAAAGATCACAAT
>RHKR01000116.1 GCA_008363265.1 Chlorobiota bacterium | reverse complement strand
AACACCTGCTCTTCCAGGAGGAACTGCGCCAGTGTTACATCGAAATCTTCCCGGGTTTCGGTGAAATTGAGGGCCTGGTTCCAGTACCAGATGCCGTCCTGATTATAATCTGTCCACCAGAATGTGTGGTAATGGAGTGTGAGTTCATCGCCCCATCTGGCGATCTGCTGACTGTAATATTTCTTCATGAGCCAGAGCGTCATCGTGTTCGCGAGAGGTACATTGTTGTTTGTCGCCTGTCTGAAGATGTTACCCGCCATCATCCACCAGGTCATCTTAACCGGTGTGCCGTATGAATCGACATACCGGTTACGAAAACCGGGTTGCATCACCTGATAGGGGGTTTTTGTCGCGTCAGAGTATAGCGTGGTATTGTAAGTGCAGTTGTATCTGCTGGTGCTCATCCCATCCCAGATGGCTGTGTCGGAGCCGAGCACGATGTAAACTTTCTTCTGTGGCAAGAGTACCGTGCTGAATGCGATTAAAAGAAAAATGAATATTCGCGTTTTCATTTCAGTCTCAAATTATAATAAAATTGTCTTTAAAACTAATCAATTTCATGTAATAAGTTGGGGCTAATTGAGGGTGTTGTCAACCACAGTCCGCCGCGGCGGACCACAGAGCCCACTGAGGAAGATAGAAGCAGGGGATGGTTCTTAAAGGTGGAATAAACCACCGGATTCACAGAGCCCACTGAGGAGTTAGATTAGAGACATTCTTTTAGTAAAAAAAAGAGAGCACAGCGACTATTTAATTAATCTCTGTGCTCTCTGTGTTCCGCCGCGGCGGACGGTGGTGTTATTCACCGATCTTTATCCCGGATCCTTAACGGGTAACGGGTAACACATAACGCGCTACTTCAACAGTATCATCTTCTTCGCTATAGCAGCACCTTCTGTTTCAAGGCGGTAGAAGTAAATTCCGCTGGCAAGTCCCGCGGCATTGAAGCTGATGGAGTGTTCACCTGCTGATTTCGACTCGTTCACTAATGTTGCAACGAGGGTACCTGTATTATCGTATACCTTCAGAGTGACGAATGACTCCCGTGGAACGCTGAACCGGATGGTGGTAGCAGGGTTGAAGGGGTTCGGATAATTCTGGTGAAGTGCAAATTCCGACGGGATAATGGTTTCATCCACATCCGTTGGTGACGCAGGCACAAAGGAGGCCAGGCTTGAGTAAACGGAGAAGTCGCCGTTTGCGTTCTTTGATCTAACACGCCAGTAATAAGGTTTGTGCTGCAGCGCTGAGTTAATGGTGAAGTTGGTACCGGAAACCTGTTGTGTCACTGCGCTTGTGAACGCCGGGTTGTCCGAATACTGCACTTCATAACCTGCGATATTTCCACTCGTCGGGAGGAACCATGAAAGAACAGGTGCATTAGTGGTTAGCTGCACATTGTTTACAGGACTGCCGGTAACGGGAACAACTGCCCAGGTGCCTGACCATGTAACAAAAGTAGCACTGGTTGACCAGTTGGAAGTGACGCTTCCGTTGGTTGACTGAACCTGCCAGTAGTAGATGGTGCCCAGAGGCATGTTGGTAAGGTCATAGTACATGTTGGTAAGACCAGGTACCACGGTGGGGTTATCCATCGTAGGTGAGTGGTCGTACCTGAGGTTGAATGTCAGGCCCGCCGAGGGTGAGTTCATGTACCAGAGCAGTCTCTGGTTAGTTGAGTAAACCGTGTTCGCACCGACCGGCCATGACGGTACCGGTACATCAGCAGTGACAGTCGCGGAAGTGGTGGTAAATGACGCGGGTGTTGACCAGGCGGAGTAAATACCATTCTTCAGTGAGCGGACCGCCCAGTTATATGTGGTTCCGGCCAATAGCAGGGGAACGGTGTAGTTGCTGTTGGGGATGTTCACGATTGTAGGTGAACCCGTGAGCGCGCCGGCTCTAAGCTCGACCTCGTATGTGTAACCATCTGTGGCAACGCCCAGCCACCAGCTCAGGCCGATACCGGTATTGTAAACAAGCGCGTTATCAACCGGCCATGAGAGGTTCGGTACAACGGGCACAGGATCAGGAACGACCGCGACAGTATGGAACTGCGCTGCTGCCGACCAGTCGGATCTTACCGCTCCGCGGGCAGAGCGTACCTTCCACTTGTAGACGGTGCCGTTATCCAGACCTGTAAGTTGGGTTGTCAGTGCGGCTATGTTCAGAATTGTCGGTGTACCTGTAAAAGCCGTTGCAGCACCTTCAACCACCTCAACCTCGTACGTTAGGCCTGTTCCGTCAGAACCGAGATACCAGTAGAGGTTTGGTGAAGTGGTGTAGATCTCCGCGTCATCCAGCGGCCATGACGGGGTTGGGACGACAACATTCGCCACATTGTGTGTTGTGAATGACTGCGCTGCCGACCAGTTGGAATTCCCACCCGCTCCCATTGATCTTACTGCCCATGAGTATTGTGTACCGGGCTGGAGACCTGACAGCTGTAGATGCCTGTCGGCTGTCGGCAGGAAGTTGGCTGTGCCCGTTAGAGCACCCGGACCGCCTGGCCTTACCTCCACTTCATAATTCAGTCCGAAAGCGGCCTCGTTATGATACCAGAAGAGGGTGGGCGCGAGCGTATAAACCGTGGCGTTATCAACCGGCCAGGAAGGAACCGCGACGGGCACATTCGCGACAGGAGGTGTGACGAAACTTTCGATCACCGAGGTGTTGTACACCCAGCCGACGATGTTGTGAACCCGCACTCTCCAGTAGTAGGTTGTGCCGGGGGTAAGTCCGTTCACGGTGTAGTTCTGGTTTGAGCCGGGGCTGTACAAAGTATAGGTGGCCATAAGAGGGTCGGTTGAAACCAGGAGGTCGAAGAAGAATCCGGCTCCCATGCCCCAGGGCAGATACCATGAGAACTGAGCCGAGTTGGAATATATCTGGGCGCCGCTTACCGGCCATGATAATTCGACCGGTGGTACCCATGGATTGATGATCTCTTCAACCACCACATCGCGGAAATAGTTGTTGTTGTTGAATGTGTTTGTGGGGAACTCTCCGGGAGGTCCGTAAACACCGTTGGCGCCGTCAGCAACCGACGATATAATGCCGTTGGTTATCTGGCTTGCCAAACCTGCGGGAGTTGCCGCGTATGAAGTGTTGGAATTAACGGTCACCCAGAAAACATTTTCGGGGTAGATCTCGTAATTTCCGGTCACTTCAACGGTCTGCCAGCCTGACGCAGTCTCATTTGTGAAAGTGAATGCACCGAGAGGACGGCCGTAGAAATCCCATATGCGTCCCACATGGGTTCCGGTTTCTCCGGGCATTTTGTAATACCTTATGGCAGTAATTCTGGCGACTCTTGAGACAGTGAACTTGGTTCCAAGCTCATAGGGGCCGTCGAAGTATTCTCCGGTTGGTACCTGGGTTGTAAAGATTGAGTTCTGGCCTATTATCTGAAGAGGAATCGAGAAAAAGAACAGGAACAGAAGCCAAAGGCGATTAGAGTGATATCTTTTTGGCATCTTGATTTAACTTTCGCTAAATGATTAAAATCGATGCACTTATATACCTTTAATTTGTGACAATGTCAAGAAAAAAATAAATAATTTTGCCTGTTTCTCATGGTTTCTGAGAATATGTAACATTTATCACAGGGTAAATTTTAGGTATGTAAAACTTTTTTTGCGAATTCACTTGCAGAATTGTGAAAATACCCTTATTTTTAATCAGACAATTTTATCTGATTTGGAACATGACTGAAAAAATAGCCGAAATAAAAGTAAAACCGATAAAGAAAGAGAGAGAAGGCAAACTTCAGCCTTCACGCTTTTGGGTACAGATATCTTTCATACTTGTATGCCTCTGGATAGGGGTTGAGTTCTACTATTTCACCCGTTACTTTGAGACCGCAGGAGTGGAGGGAAGCTTCTCCCGTCCACCCGGAGTCGAAGCATTTCTGCCGATCAGTTCGATGATGAGTGTTTACTATTTCGCCATCACGGGTGAGCTTCATCAGGCGCATCCCGCGGGCTTTTTCATATTTCTTGGGATCGTGAGTCTTTCACTCGTATTCGGGAAATCGTTCTGCAGCTGGATATGTCCCGTTGGCTCAATTTCTGAAGCAGTTGGTGATTTTGGTGACGCGGTTTGGATGAAGCTTTTCAAAAGGAAACCAAGGATTCCCCGCTTGCTCGACTATCCTTTGCGAAGTCTTAAATATCTCCTTCTGGCGTTTTTCGTTTATGCCATATTCCTTTCCATGGAAGCTGCCGCATTGAAAGCATTCCTCGACAGCCCATATAATGTGATCTCGGATGTTAAGATGTACTATTTCTTTGCCGAAATTTCACAATTTGCCTTTACAGTAATAGCAGTGTTATTTCTGCTGTCCGTCGTGATCAGAAACTTCTGGTGCCGTTATCTTTGTCCATACGGTGCCCTTTTAGGTGTGGTATCTTTCCTGAGTCCGTTCAAGATAAGGAGGGACGCGGAAAAATGCACCTCATGCCACCTTTGCACACTGGCATGCCCCAACAGAATAAATGTTGAAAAAGTAAATCATGTCCTCTCGGATGAATGTTCCTCGTGTATGAAGTGCGTTGATGCCTGCCCGCTTCGTGACACCCTCTATGTGGAGAATATCTTTACAAAGAAAAAAGTAAAGAAGAAATATGTTACTCCTTTGGTTATCGGTTCCTTCTTTTTCTTTATCGGTCTTGGTATCATTACCGGGAACTGGCAGAACAAGATCACAAAAGAGGAGTATGAAGTTTATATCGAGATGAGGAACAGCCTCGGTCACCCGACCGGAGTACAGACTCAGGAAGAGCTTGATATAATGGAACAGAGGAACCGGGAGGCGAAGGAAAAAGCAGGCAAATAAGAGACGGATTGTGTCGCGGATCGGTATAAAAATATTAAGTTTAAGGTTAACTATTTTTATTTTACGATCGATCGAAGAGCCAAAAGATGACAATAGAGGAAGTCCGCGACCAATTTCCTTACCTTAAACTGGGCAAGATCTACCTTAATCACGCGTCACTATCACCCGTGCCCCAGCTGGTGATCGACAGGGCAAACCTTTTTCTGAAAAGAAGGAGCGAGACCCATATTGACGACATGAGTCAGTACATCCACGACGCGGAAGAGGCAAAGCAAAAGCTCGCGCTCCTTTTGAACGGTGATCCTGACAGATTTGCCTTCTTCGACAATACTTCGACAGGCCTCAACATCCTCGCGCAGGGGCTCGACTGGAAGCCCGGTGACCGCGTGCTTCTCAACGATGTTGAATTCCCCTCTAATGTATATCCATTTTTAAATCTGAAGAACCTCGGAGTGGAGATCGATTTTGTCCATTCCAAAAAGGGGGCTGTCAGTTCAGATGATATTCTTGCGGCCGTGAGACCCGAAACAAGGTTGATCTCGATCAGCGCTGTGCAGTTCCTTAGCGGATACCGGGCAAACCTGAAAAGGATAGGGGAATATTGCAGGGAGAACGGAATAATATTCTCTGTTGACGCCATTCAGGCGCTCGGGGCTTTGCCTGTTGATGTGAAAGAGTGCAATATCGATTTTCTTTCTTCCGGTACACAGAAGTGGCTGCTCGGTTTGATGGGTCTTTCGTTCATCTATATAACAGAAGAACTCCAGCATGAGATCACCCCCCGGTTTGTAGGCTGGGCTTCAATGGACGATCAGACTTCGATGCTCGAATATAACTTCTCTTTCAAAAAGAGCGCGGACGCGCTTCAGAATGGGACGATCAACATGATCGGCGTGAATGCCCTGATCGGCGCGCTAGATCTGATACACACTGTTGGGATCAACCGGATCGAGAGCAGGATAATTGAACATACTCTGTACATGAACGACAGGCTTCAGGCGATCGGGGTTAAGCCCCTTTCTGCCAAGTACAAGACGAAGAACCTTTCAGGTATCGTAAGTTTTTCTTCACCCCGGGCGAAAATGATCCACCAGAAATTAACAGAAGCGAAGATCAGCTCTTCGCTTCGTGAAGGATTCGTAAGACTTTCTCATCACTTCTACAACACTACTGAAGAACTTGAAACCGCGGTCGAAGTGATAAGGACCTGCAAGCACAAGTAGTTTTTAATTCTTTTTCAGGCTCAGTGTTCCCATATCGAGGTCAACCGTTACGGTGGCGCCGCCTCCGCCGTTCACCGCGGTTCTTGTGATCACTTTTCCGCCGCGTCTATCGACGGTGCCGGGGAAATCAGACCTGATAACTTCATCATCTTCCATATCCCATCCGAATGCTGTTATTGTAGCCTGAACGGTGGCTTTTGTGCTACCCGGGAATACCAGTTTTACATCGCCCGCCGAGTTCTTGATCGAAACATTTCCCGTATTTGAAGGGGAGAATTTCACCGTAACTTCACCGGCCGAGGTTTTAAGATTGGCATCACTACCAAGGCTGTTGATGTAGAGGTCGCCTCCGGAGGTTCTGGCTTCAAGTCTGGCAGTGGTCGCACCGACCGAGATCGATCCACCCGCTGTTGAGACATTGCTGTTACCTTTGATGGCGACGATATTTATGTTACCGCCCGAGGTTTTTATAACCGAGGTGCCGTTAACCGTACCGGCAACTATATCGCCACCGGCAGTTGAAAGCTTCACGGCGCCCGCCATGTTACCGATGCTGATATTTCCTCCCGAGGTCGAAAAATTTGCATCGCCACCGATGTTCCCCGTAACTATGTTGCCGCCTGCTGTCTTTATGTTTGCCACTCCGCTTACATTTCCGGGCTTAACATTTCCGCCCGAAGTATAGGCATCAAGGTTACCGGTTATGCTTTTTGTTTCGATGTCGCCACCGGAGGTGTTGAGTTTTATGTTACCGGTGATGTTTCCGGTGAGATCAATATCTCCCGCGGAGGTTTTAATGTCGAGGCTGTAAACTGCCGGCACCGTGATATTGAACTCGATGTCATCCGACCACCCGCCGCGGTTCCTGTATGAAACCCTGATCGAGTTTCCCTCCTGCGTAACAGT
>RHKR01000115.1 GCA_008363265.1 Chlorobiota bacterium | reverse complement strand
ATATCAGACCGGTCAACCTAAATCAGCTGCAATCAAATCCGGGGAGGTAACACAATGAATACTTTTATGGAAAAATGTTGCAGTGAGTGCTGGCATACTCCAGAAAACCAATGCCAACATTTCATTCAATGCTGTACCGAAGGCCCGTTGTGCCATCACAGTGAGGAATGTACCGTTAAGATAAAGAAATTAAATGCACAGCTCCTGTTCAAGGAGCATGAACTTCCTGTGATCTTCATTGGCGCAGGAACCTGCGGTCTAGCAGCAGGTGCCGGCAAGGTAGAGGAGGCTATTAAACTTGAGCTTGCAAAAAATAATATTGAAGCGCAGATCGTAAGAACCGGTTGTATCGGCTACTGCGCGAAAGAGCCGATCGTTGATATTAAATTACCAAATGGCGAGAGGATCGCTTATTCGGAAGTAACCCCGAAACTTGTTCCGAAACTCGTTCAGACCACGCTCATTGACGGTGGAGTTCTTGAAACAAACCTCCTCGGTAGTCACGAGAGGAAATCGGCCGTATGCTCCTCCCTCCACGATGATCCTTTCTTCAAACACCAGAAGAAGATAGTTCTCGAAAATTGTGGTGTCATCATACCTGATTCGATCGATACCTATATCGCAAACGGTGGATTCAAGGGCCTGAACAAAGCTCTTAAATTGATGTCTCAGGAAGACGTTGTTAAAGAGATTCTGAACTCCGGACTTAGAGGCCGTGGTGGTGCAGGATTCCCGACAGGAAAAAAATGGGAATTTGCTCTGAAGCAGAAGTCAGAGACAAAATACATCATCTGTAATGCGGATGAGGGTGATCCCGGTGCGTTCATGGACAGATCAGTGCTCGAGAGTGATCCCTACAAGCTGATCGAAGGCATGATGATCAGTGCATACGCGATAGGCGCGAATTATGGATACATCTACTGCCGTGCTGAATACCCCCTCGCAATAAGCAGACTCACAAGTTGTATAAGTGAATGCGAGAAATATGGCCTTTTGGGAGAGAACATCCTGAATTCCAAATTCAATTTCAGATTGAAGATCAAAAAGGGTGCCGGAGCATTCGTCTGTGGCGAGGAAACAGCTCTTATAGCCTCGATCGAAGGAAAAAGGGGAATGCCGAAACCAAGACCTCCTTTCCCGGTCGTTTCCGGTCTCTGGGGAAAACCCACGGTTATTAACAACGTGGAAACCCTCTCGAACGTCTCGTCGATCATCAACAGGGGAGCCGAATGGTTCTCGAGTGTTGGTACCGAAAAGAGTAAAGGAACAAAGGTATTCGCTCTATCCGGGAAAATTGTTAACACAGGTTTGGTGGAGATCCCCATGGGTATCACGCTCGAAGACGTTGTGTTCAAGATCGGTGGCGGAATCCCTTTCAACAAGAAGTTCAAAGCCGTTCAGATCGGTGGTCCTTCCGGCGGCTGTCTGCCGATGAGCGTAATAAAGACCCAGGTGGATTATGAATCCCTTAAAGAAGTCGGCGCGATGATGGGCTCCGGAGGTTTCGTTGTGATGGACGAAGATACCTGTATGGTTGATATCGCCCGGTTCTTCCTTAACTTCATAAAAGATGAATCGTGCGGCAAGTGCGTTCCCTGTCGTGAAGGTACAAAAAGGATGCTGGAAATTATCGAGAGGATCCCGGTTGCCTACGATGACAAAGGCGATAAAATGGATCAACTCGCTCGCTTTAAAGGAATTGTTGGCTTGAAGAGATTGGCTGACGTGATCAGAGATACATCACTCTGCGGTCTTGGTCAGTCGGCACCAAATCCGATCCTCTCCGGTCTTCAATACTTTAAAAATGAATACGAAGAGCACCTTTTCGAAAGAACCTGCCGTGCGGGAGTTTGTAAAGAACTGCTGACATTCACAATCGACAATACACTTTGCTCAGGGTGCGGACTTTGTAAAAAGAAATGCCCGAACGAAGCTATTGTTGGTCAGAAAGGTGAAGGACACTTTATCAATCAGGAAAAATGTATCCAGTGTGGAATGTGTCTTGAAACCTGCAGATTCTGTGCGATTAATGTGAATTGATGAGGAACTTGAGATGGTAGAATTAACAATAAATAATCTAAAAGTAAAAGCAGAAGAAGGAATGACAATTCTTGACGCTGCAAAATCAGTCGGAATTTCAGTACCGACATTGTGCCACATGAAAAATCTTTCACCTACCGGTGCCTGCCGTATGTGTGTGGTTGAAGTTGAGGGTCAAAGAAACCTGCTTCCTTCTTGTGCCTACCCGGTATCGGAAGGCATGGTGGTAGAGACCAATTCACCACGCGTCAGAAGGGCAAGAAAGACAATTGTGGAGCTATTGGTTGAAAATCACCCACAGGATTGCCTGATCTGCGTCAGGAACAAGAACTGCGAACTTCAGGATCTCGCTGAGCGATACGCCGTGAGAGAACACAGGTATTCCGGCGAAAAGAGAAAACATGTTGTGGACGTCTCGAGTGCATCACTTGAGAGAGACCCGGCGAAGTGTATACTTTGCGGCAGATGTGCACGTGTTTGTAACGAAGTTCAGAAAATAGGTGCTATCGATTTTGCCGGCAGGGGATTCGGCAGCATCGTTACAACTCCTTACAATAAAGGTCTGAATGTCAGCGACTGTATCCTTTGCGGTCAGTGTATTCTGCAGTGCCCGACTGCTGCTCTCAGAGAGAGAAGTTCAACGAAGATCGTGTCAACTGCGCTTGGGAATAAGAACAAGTACGTGATCGCTCAGATCGCTCCGGCCGTCAGGGCTACACTTGGTGAAGAATTCCACCTGCCGGCAGGTACGGATGTCACGGGAAAACTTGTGAGCGGTCTTCGCCGTCTAGGATTCAAGAAGGTGTTCGATACCAATTTCGCGGCTGATCTCACCATCATGGAAGAGGCCAACGAACTGATACACAGGGTGCAGAGCGGTGAACCGCTTCCAATGTTCACAAGCTGCTGCCCGGGGTGGGTTAAATTTGCGGAGATGAACTTCCCGGGTATCCTCCCGCACATTTCAAGCTGCAAATCACCGCATGAGATGGAAGGCGCGATCCTGAAAAGCTATTATGCTAAAAAGATGGGTCTCAATCCAAGAGATATCTTTGTGGTATCCATCATGCCGTGTACTGTTAAGAAATTTGAGTCGGAACGCCCTGAACTGTCACACGATGCTCTTCACGATGTCGATTCAGTACTCACAACCAGGGAACTGGTTCGTTTCTTCAACATGGCCGGTATCGATTTCTCAGACCTTCCGGATGAGGAATTCGATAATCCCCTTGGTGAGTCGACCGGTGCTGCTGCCATCTTCGGAACAAGTGGTGGTGTAATGGAAGCTGCACTCAGAACTGCATACTATAATCTTACTGGTGAAAACCTTGAAAACGTCGAGGTTGACCAGATCCGTGGTATGGACGGGGTAAAATCGGCCTCGATCAAGGTTGGTGAGATGGATGTAAATGTTGCGGTTGTGAACGGTATAGGGAACGTAAGGTCTCTTATCGAAGATGTACTGGCCGGTAAGTCAAAGTACCACTTCATAGAGGTGATGGCTTGCCCGGGTGGGTGTATCAACGGCGGAGGTCAGCCTATACATCAAAACCTTGATAACGTAATGAAACGGGTCAAGGCGCTGTATGAGATCGACAAGCAAAGCGTGACAAGAAGATCGCATGATAATGAGTCCGTTAAAACTCTCTACAAAGAATTTCTTCGGGAGCCAGGAAGTCATACATCGCATGAATTGCTTCATACAACGTATCATACCCGGGACGGTAAGTAAATCGGACACCGGTTACGGAAGAAAATTGTGGAACATGCCTGAAACGATTGATACCGAACTAAAATTGGTCTGTTATCACTGCGGTGAAACATGCAGTGACGGATCAATCTCGAAAGAAGATAAATATTTCTGTTGTGAAGGATGTAAACTGGTCTATGAGGTGCTCGAAGAGAACAACCTTTGTACCTACTACAACCTTAATGACACGCCTGGCTCATCAAAGAGAGCGAAAGTGGCCGGTAAAAGGTACGACTATCTTGATGAACCGGAAATTTCTGAGAAGCTGATCGAATTCAAAAGCGATCAGCTTTTCAAACTTGCCTTTTTCATCCCCTCCATCCATTGCAGTTCCTGCATCTGGTTACTTGAGAATCTTTATAAAGTCGATCAGCGGATAATTGAATCAAGAGTCGATTTTCCGGCGAAGAAAGTATTCATAAAAGCTTCTCCTTCAATAAAGATCAGTGAAATTGTAACAATTCTCGATGCGATCGGTTATGAACCGCGTCTCAGTCTTGATGAACTTGAACAGAAAGACACTAAATCGTTCAATAAATCACTATACCTTAAGGTTGGTGTGGCAGGTTTTGCGTTCGGAAACATCATGATGCTTAGTTTTCCGGAATATCTCGCGATAAAAGACGATGTCGTTGAGTCGTTAAGCTTCTTCTTTCATGCTATAATGATCACGCTCTCCTTACCTGTTCTTTTTTACAGCAGTTCCGACTATTTCATATCGGCATGGAAGGGCCTGAAACAGAAATATATCAATATCGACTTTCCTCTCTCGATCGGTATCCTTGCACTCTGGGGCAGAAGTGTCTATGAGATAGCCATTGGTTCCGGACAGAGTTATATGGACTCATTTGCCGGTCTGATATTCTTTCTTCTCATTGGGAAGGTCTTTCAAAACAAGACATATGAATATTTCAATTTTGAGAGAAACTATAAATCTTATTTCCCGATCTCCATCACCCGGCGGACGAAGAGCGGGGAAGAGGAAGTTATCCCCCTTTCGAGGATCAAGGTTAAAGACCGGATACTCGTCAGAAACAATGAGATCATTCCCGCCGATTCAATACTGCTCGAAGGTACAGGAAATATCGACTACAGTTTTGTGACAGGGGAGACTGTCCCGCAGTACCGGGGACGGGGTGAGAAAGTATTTGCGGGTGGCAAACAATCGGGCGGTGTGATCGAACTCGAGATCATAAAGGAAGTATCACAAAGTTATCTTACAAGGCTCTGGAACGACTTTATAATTTCTAAGAATCGAGAAAACGGGCTCATAAAATTTTCAAATTTGGTAAGTAAATATTTTACATTGGCAATTTTATTGCTGGCAACGCTCGGAGCAATACTTTGGTACGACTCAGGTATTGCACATATGCTGGCAGTGGTTACTGCCGTTTTAATAGTAGCTTGTCCCTGTGCATTGGCTTTATCTGCCCCTTTTGCGCTTGGAAACACACTACGGATCTTTGGACGGAATCAATTTTACCTGAAAAGCGTAAATGTGGTCGAAGATCTCAGCCACATCGACACTATCGTTTTTGACAAAACCGGCACACTAACCGAGAATCAGGAAATTGGCATAGAATTTGTAGGTAATAATTTACCGGATGATGAGAGTGCGCTCATCAGGTCGGCTTTTAAGAATTCTTTACATCCCTTAAGCAAAATAATTTATCGTTCTTTAGCAGGACATGATGAGCCCTCTGTGGAAAACTTTGAAGAGTTTCCCGGTAAGGGCGGTACTGCTGTTGTTAAGGGTCATTTAATAAAGTTCGGCTCAGAGGCGTTCATTCATAATACGAGATCTGTTTCCGTAACTGACAACACGGGGAGCAGGGTTTTCGTATCGATAGATGGAAACTCAAGAGGATACTTCAAAGTTCTGAACAAATATCGTGATGGAATTGAGAGAGTCATAAGCGATTCAGGCAAGAGAGCGGAAGTCTTCATTCTCTCTGGTGATAATGACAGCGAGAGAGAAAATCTCGTAAAATTCACCGCCCGGGAAAACATCCGGTTCAACTGCACCCCGGCTGATAAGATGAATTTTATCGAGGTTTTGCAGCAGAACGGAAAGAAGGGCCCGCGAGCGATTCATTGCTTCATGGGAATTCATTGAAGAAGATGGCTAGCTTTCTGGCCCAAGCGCGATCGACAATGAATATAATCAAGGCCAGTTTTGTGATCTCAACGATTTATAATGTTATCGGAATCACCGTTGCTTTGGCTGGTGAGTTATCACCGCTCTTCGCGGCGATCCTGATGCCTGTCAGCTCGATCACGGTGGTTGTTTTTACAACTGTGGGAACGATGCTTACTGCAAGGAAGCACAGGCTTTCAGTATGAGTGTAATATTTGTACTGATAGGCGCAAGTTTGTTGGTTGCCACCGGTTTTTTAATCGCTTTTTTATGGGCGGTAAGATCCGGGCAGATGGACGACAGGGTAACCCCATCAGTCCGTATCCTGTTTGATGATGAACCAAAGAATTTAGAAAATAAAAACAATGTCTCTTCACAATTAACTGATCAGGAGAAAAAGGAGCTCAATTAATGCAAGTTGAAAGATTCAGTTACGACAATAAGATAGTCAAGTACTTTGCTATCGCTACAGCCGTATGGGGTGTGGTTGGTATGCTGGTGGGGCTTCTTATAGCCTTGCAGTTGTTCATCCCGGCACTTAGCCTGAATCTGCCTTGGCTGACCTTTGGCAGATTAAGACCACTGCATACTAACGCCGTTATCTTTGCCTTCGTTGGTAATGGTATATTCATGGGCGTTTATTATTCACTTCAGCGGTTGCTAAAAGCCAGAATGTTTAACGACATTCTCAGTTATGCCCATTTCTGGGGATGGCAGTTTATAATAGTTCTGGCCGCTGTCACATTACCATTAGGTATAACATCCAGTAAAGAATATGCGGAGCTTGAATGGCCAATTGATATACTTATTGCTGTTGTTTGGGTTATTTTTGGCGTTAACATGATCGGTACGATCATTAAAAGACGCGAAAAACATATGTATGTAGCGGTATGGTTCTACATTTCCACTTTCGTAACCGTGGCAGTACTGCACATAGTAAACTCCTTTGAAATACCTGTCACTTTCCTGAAGAGTTATTCACTGTACGCCGGGGTACAGGATGCACTGGTTCAGTGGTGGTATGGCCACAATGCGGTAGCATTCTTCCTCACCACTCCTTACCTCGGGTTGATGTACTATTTCATGCCGAAGGCTGCAAACCGACCGGTTTATTCCTACAGATTGTCGATCATCCATTTCTGGGCACTGATCTTTCTTTATATCTGGGCAGGTCCGCACCACCTCCTTTACAGTGCATTGCCTGACTGGGCACAATCGCTCGGTACCGTTTTCTCGATCATGCTCATCGCTCCATCATGGGGTGGTATGATCAACGGTCTCCTTACGCTTCGTGGTGCATGGGACAAGGTGAGGGAAGAACCGGTACTGAAGTTCATGGTCGTTGCGGTAACAGCATATGGTATGTCGACTTTCGAAGGTCCGATGCTTTCGCTCAAGAACCTGAATGCATTGGCCCACTTCACTGACTGGATCATTGCTCACGTCCATATCGGAGCCCTCGGATGGAACGGATTCCTCACTTTCGGTATACTCTACTACATCATTCCTAAGATGTGGAAGACAGAACTTTACTCCAAGAAACTCGCTAACTGGCACTTTTGGCTCGGTTTCCTCGGTATAGTATTCTATGCTGCCTCGATGTATTGGAGTGCGCTTACCCAGGGTTTGATGTGGAAACAGTTCACACCTCAGGGCATTCTGCAGTATCCTAACTTCCTCGAGACCACGATTCAGATCATTCCGATGTACATAATCCGTTCCTTCGGTGGTCTTCTCTATTTCGGCAGTTTGTTCATTATGATCTATAACCTTGTGAAAACAGCCAAACAGGGTAATTTTGCCAATGAGGAAGCTGCAGAAGCGGCACCGCTCGAGAAGACCCCTGAAAAGTTCGACAGGAAAAAAGCCCATACATGGATCGAGAGCCGTCCAATTCAGTTCACTCTGCTCGCTACAGTAGCTATCCTGATCGGCGGAATTGTCGAGTTTGTCCCGGCATTCCTTGTTAAATCAAATGTCCCCACAATTGCATCAGTCAAGCCATACACTCCTCTTGAACTCGAGGGTCGTGATCTCTACATCCGTGAGGGTTGTAACAACTGCCACAGTCAGCTGGTTCGTCCTTTCCGGTCTGAAACTGAGAGATATGGTGAATACTCCAAGGCCGGAGAATATGTTTACGACCATCCGTTCCTTTGGGGATCAAAGAGAACAGGGCCCGATCTTCACAGACAGGGTGGCAAGTATCCAAATATCTGGCATTATCACCATATGATAGATCCTACAAGTATGTCACCGGGATCGATTATGCCTCCATATCCCTGGTTGGAAACCAATACTCTGGATGTGTCGAACACTGCTGCCAAGATCACAGCTCTTCGCCGGATAGGTGTTCCTTATCCCGAAGGATTTGAAGAAACCGCGGTTCAGAATCTTGAGGCACAGGCTAAAGAAATAGCTCTCGACCTACAGAAAAGCGGCGCGGCTATTGATCAGGACAAAGAACTCGTTGCTCTCATCGCTTATCTGCAGCGTCTTGGTAAAGACATTAAAGCCGTGCCAACGGCACAGAAATAGGTAAGAGATGAAACAGGATGTTCTGACATCTATAGAAGGCATAACAATATTCCCGATAATCGGACTGGTTATCTTTGTGGTATTCTTTGCATTCGTGATCTATCATGTAATGAAGATGCCAAAAGAGAAGATTGACGAGATCGGGAAAATTCCCTTGGACGAATAGATATTTAGAGGATTAAAATGTTCGAAACAATAATCAAATACTTTAAAGGCTCAAAACCGGGGAGAAGCCACTTTCCCTTTGGATTGATCGTGGCGTTTCTCATGATGACCGGTTCCGCGTGGGCAGCCGAAGGCAAAGGCTTCGATGCTGAGACGTACGTGAATACCGGGTTCCTTATTTTTCTTGTCTTCGTGATAGTCATGACAATTGTATTCCTGATCGGACACAGTAAAACTCCCGAACAGGAAAAAGAAATGGTCAAACAGATCGACAGGCTGATCAACGATTCGAAACCGGTAGAGGAAGAGAGCGAACTCCTCCTTGATCATAATTATGACGGTATCAGAGAACTCGATAATAATCTGCCGCCATGGTGGAAGTATCTCTTCTATGTCACGATAGTATTCAGTGTGATCTACATGGGTTACTATCATATTCTTAGCGGCCCTTCGTCCGCAAAAGAATATGAGACTGAAGTTCGCGAGGCTCAATTGGCGATCGCTGCCGCTCAGGGCAACCAGCCGGTTAACGCGGACAACATTAAGCTGCTTACAGATGCTGCCTCCCTGGCCAAGGGTAAAGGGATATACGACAAAAACTGTGCCTCATGTCATGGTACCAAAGGTGAAGGAATGGTCGGTCCAAACCTCACAGATGACTACTGGATTCATGGCGCAACAGTAAAGGATGTTTATCTCGTCCTGGTGAATGGTGTTCTGGCGAAGGGTATGCCATCTTGGAAGGCCCAGTTCAGCCCGCAGGATCTCGAAGCCACCGCCAGTTATGTTAAATCGCTTCACGGAACGAATCCCCCCAACGGGAAAGAGCCTCAGGGTGATCTTGTCAAGGAACAGGCTCCCGCCGACTCTACAAAGGCAGGGGATGTAAAAAAGGACTCTGTCGCTGCGAAAAAGTAGCGATATTTGCAGATAAAGTTGAATTGGTTTTAGTGCTATGAAAGAAGAAGAAGTTATCGATCAGTCATTTCGTGACTCGATCGGAACGATCAAAAAAGACGGTAAAAGAAATTTTATATTCCCAAAGAAGCCAAAGGGCTGGTATTACAATGCCAGAACATTGGTCAGTGTTTTTCTGCTGGCCATTCTCTTCGGTCTCCCTTTTATCGAAGTACACGGACAACCCCTCTTCCTTTTCAATGTGTTTGAGAGGAAGTTCATAATCTTCGGTGTCTTCTTTGGACCGTATGACTTTCATATTTTTCTTCTATCTTTCATAGCACTTGTTGTATTCGTAATACTCTTTACCGCGATCTATGGAAGAATATTCTGCGGGTGGATATGTCCGCAAACTGTATTCATGGAACTGGTGTTCAGGAAGATCGAATACTGGATCGATGGTGATTTCAGAGAGCAGCGAAAGCTGAGGGCTGCACCGTGGTCAGGTAAAAAGATATTCAAAAGAGTGTTGAAAAATGCGATTTTTCTCGGTATCGCGTATTTGATCGCGCACACCTTTATGGCTTACCTTGTCGGGCTCGACGAAGTGAGGGAGATAGTCTCCTCCTCGCCATCTGACCGGCCGGGAGGTTTCATAGCAATGAACGTTTTTACCGCACTTTTCTTCTTCGTCTTTGCGTGGTTTCGTGAACAGGCATGTATTATTGTGTGTCCATACGGCCGGCTTCAGGGTGTGCTGCTTGACCAAAATTCTTTGGCGGTAACATACGATTTCGTGAGAGGGGAGCCACGGGGTAAAATAGTAAAGAACGAGGAACGCACCACCGGAGACTGCATCGACTGCAAACTCTGCGTTGATGTCTGCCCAACGGGTATCGATATCAGAAATGGTATCCAGATGGAATGTGTTAATTGTACCGCCTGTATGGATGCCTGTGATGAAGTGATGACAAAGATTGACCGCCCGAAGGGTCTGATCAGGCTTGATTCTCTGAATGGAGTCCAGACCGGAAAGAAATTCAGTTTTTCTGTACGTGTGGGGATCTACACTGGCGTTCTTATCATACTCGTGTCTATTATTGCGGTTCTGATGGCCAACAGGAAAGATGTTGAAGTCAATATCCTGAGAACCCCGGGGATGCTTTATCAGGATCAACCGGGAGGGAAACTGAGTAACCTCTATAACTTCCACGTGATCAACAAGACTTTCCACGATATGAACATCGATCTGAAGGTTAAAGGTTTGGCCGGAGAGATCAAAGTTCTCGGCAGTAAACCTGATGTAAAACAGTTGGAGGTATATGAAGGAAGGTTTATGCTGATAGTCGATCAAAAAGATCTGAAGGCACTGAATACAAAGATCGAGATCGCTGTTATTGAAGATGGCAAGGAGATAGAAACGATAAAAACTTCTTTCCTTGGGAAATTTGAGGAAAAGAAATGAAAAAGTTGAACTGGGGTCATTGGATCGCGATAGTGCTGGGAGTGTTCCTCGTTCTGAATGTGATAATGGTAATTTTTACATTCTCCCAGGATGTTGAACTCGTCACCGACAATTATTATGAAAAAGAATTGAAATATCAGGACGAGCTTGGCAAGATGAACAAAGCTCTTGCGCTGCCCGATTCACTTAAAATGAGTATGGACAGGTTTGAACTGAATATTTCCTACCCACAGTCGCTGCTGAAAAACAAACTTGTTGGCACCATTCATCTGTACAGACCCGACCAACGGAAGTTTGACTATGATGTTGATGTCAAGTATGATGATTCTGGCAGGCAAACCATTAACATGTCGGGAAAGGCTCCCGGAAAATGGAAAATCTCGATATCGCTTAATGATGGTGAGCATGATTACCTTTTCAAAGATGTAATATTTTTACAATGACCATGTTTCTTTTCTCCGGTCTGGTCCTTGGATTTTTAGGAAGTTTGCACTGCATTGGAATGTGTGGTCCGATAATACTTGCTATAAGTGCTGGCAAGCACACAATGGTCAAGATGATCATGCAGCGTGTCTTTTATCATCTCGGCAGGGCGTTGACCTACGCTTTCATGGGTGCACTTTTCGGACTGTTGGGAACACACATTAAACTTTCCGGTATGCAACAGGGTGCCACCATTATTATCGGGGCACTTATCGTGATCTGGATACTTCTCCCTAAAAGTTTCAAATCACGTATGTCGGAATTGTCGCTCGTCAAGAAGTACAATGAGCAGATAAAACAACTCCTGTCCAAAGTAGTAAGAAGTGGCGATTCCAAGCCGTTCTTCATGATAGGCCTTGTAAATGGCTTCTTGCCGTGCGGACTTGTCTACGCCGGACTCGCCGCAGCTGTCACTTCGGGTTCACCACTTGATGGCTTCCTTTACATGTTCCTTTTCGGACTTGGTACCATCCCGGCACTTTTTGCTTTTTCCTTTTTACCACAACTCCGTCAGTATCTTCCCAAGATAAATACCAGAAAACTGATACCCACTCTTGCTTTTGTACTTGGCATTATTTTTATTCTCCGGGGACTTAACCTTGGAATACCATTCATCAGTCCAAAGTTCGAAGCGGAAAAGAAGACCGAACAACTCTCTCAACCCGACTGCTGCCATTAGTAACGCCATTTTGGTATCAAAATTAACTGTGAAATGGTTAATTTTGAGGCTGTCATTCCACAATTTATGATTCTATGAGACCTAAAACCATCCTATGGGTGGACGATGAGATCGAACTTCTTCGTTCACATGTGATATTTCTGACCGAGAAGGGCTATAATGTCCTTACGGTAACAAATGGTATCGATGCTCTCGAAACCATCAACGAATCCGAGGTAGACCTCGTGTTTCTTGATGAGATGATGCCAGGTATGGGAGGACTCGAAGTGCTCGCCAAGATCAAGGATAAGAATCCCAATATTCCGGTAGTCATGGTCACCAAGAACGAAGAAGAATCTGTGATGGTCGATGCCATCGGCAGTAAGATAGATGATTATCTCACGAAGCCGGTCAACCCCAGTCAGGTGCTTCTCGTCTGCAAGAAAATCCTTGACAAAAAGAAAATATCAACCGAATATGTGGCGAAGGACTATCTTCAGGATTTCAACCAGATATCTTTTCTGTTGATGAATCAGCCGGACCATCAGGACTGGATCGAGATATACCTCAAACTTGTCAACTGGGATATCGAACTTGATGCCCACCCTGAAATTGGTCTTAGGCAGACCCTGACCGATCAGAAAAGGGAATGCAATAAAGAGTTCGGACGTTACGTCGAGAAACATTACAAGAATTGGGTACATA
>RHKR01000114.1 GCA_008363265.1 Chlorobiota bacterium | reverse complement strand
CCGTCATTGATCGCAACTATTGCTTCATCGATCATTTTCTTTTTTTCGGGTCTGTGCTTCTTCAACCTGGAAATAAAGTCAAGCCTCCCTTCCGCTTTGGCTTTCAACCATCCGGCCGCCATCCGTAGTCCTTCACCATTTACAGATGCGTAAAGCTGAGCTTTCCTGATCCTGGTGGTTGAGCCCAACCCGGGGAACCAAACCCTTCCGACGGGATCATCGAACCGGTCGAGAAAGATAATATCAATGTTGTTCATAAGCGCAAGTTCAGCCGCGCCACCTGATAATGCGGCCCCTTGGTTCAATGAAATGGTTGTGATCTTCGAGGGGGAGAAAAGCTTTTTGATCTCCTGCGGGCCATTACGGATTATTATTTCAAACATTCCGTCTTTTACATGCACATACGCCCCGTATGAGTCAATCGTAAGATACAACCGGAACTCCCTTCTCAGCGATGGTGCCGAAACCTCTTGAAACGGCTTTACCGAGCCCACAGAGTGGGGGTAAAAGAACATTAGTGGTGAAATCACCTTTGAATGTCAGCATTCTGTTCTCTTTGAAGTTTGAGTGATCTCCGCGAACTTCCATCAGGGCCATTATTTTCCCCTCCTCATGATGCCCGAGTGCTTTGAACATGCTCAATATATTTCCGGTGAGGATCTTCATTAGCATGTCTTGTCTTTCGAGTGAGTGCCGGGTGTCCTTGTATTTTTTGAAGTTCTCCTCATTGAGTGCCATCCAATTCGTAAGGAAGCGATATGAATGCAGCTGGTCATCAACCCCGACATAGCGCGAATCGGAGCCCAAGAACTTTTCAGTGATCCGGTATGTGGTGTCATCAATCACAAATTCCCTGATCTCCATAAAAAGTTTGCGGAGCAGTTCCGCCCCTTCCTCAAGCCCGACAATGAACGGTTGCCCGTCAATAACTTTATATTGGACAAACGGATACGGCATGATCAATTTTCTTCATAATACCGCTGATGTGTTCTTTGTGAATCCTTTGTTCTCTCTGAAATTTTCAGGAGTGTATGTGTAGAATGAATCGTGGAGTTCAGGGTCCCAGGTTTGGAAGCCAAACTCAGGTTCGCGGTTAAAGATGTTGATCCTTTCCCGCTCAGGGACATTCACATTTATTACAAAGTCGTAGAACCGCGATTTTATGGCTGAAAACTCCCTCTTTTTCTCATAGGAGGGGGCATCCTTCCTCATTATCTCCTTGAATTCACCCCAAAGTTGGCGGGCTTTATCGTTCAGGAAGAGATAAACGGAAACAGGATTCCCCAGTTCTTCGATCAGATTGAATGATCCCGCTTGCTTATATTCCAGAGCGCAGGCATGATCGAGGAACTTGCTTGAAAGATTTTCCGAGTACTCTTTTAAGATTTTGAAATACGCGGAAATTAACCCGAGATAATGTTCCTCGGAAAGCCCACCCTCCGGCAGGTTGGCATTTAGCAACCGTTTTGAGGCATCCAAAAGCTCTGCTCCGTAGACAAATTTACTCTTATCCTCATTCCCGTCAAAGCAGAAAATAAAGACATCAGCGGGCTCTTCGGAGGTGTTATATCTGTTTGCCCTGCCGGCAGCCTGAAGGATTGAGTCGACAGGGGCGATCTGTCTGAAGACGGTATCGAATGAGATATCAACACCCGCTTCAACGAGCTGGGTGGTGATCAATAGTCTTCTTCCCGGAGTGTCATCCCTTTTAATCTTATCTTCAAGAATGATCTTTCTCTCATATGGTGAAACAGAGGTTGAAAGATAATAAACCTTGTCATCCGGGAGCATGGTGGCTATGAGTTCGAAGACATCCGAAGCCATCCGTTTGGTGTTCAGGATCACCATTACATCCTTCTCGGGGTTGTTCCCCGCATACTCAATTACGTGCCCGGCAAGTTCTTCGGCGTTGGCAAAGGGTGTTCCAAGCAGGTTGTGTAGCCGTGTACGATTGAAGAATCTGAAAAAACTCTCATGATCAGGTACAAGTTCGTGTATTTCCTCAACCGGGATGAAAATTAAAGGCTGAGTGGCCGTTAGCAGGATAAAGTAAACGTCATAAACATCAGCGAAAACCTTAAGCGTCTGATTAACGAGTTTCCAGTGTTTATAAGGGAGGTTTTGCACTTCGTCCAAAACAATAACAGACCGGGCGAGATTAGGTAATTTCAGAAGTCTGCTTTTCGAATTGGTGATCAGGGAGCCGAATAACTGGACGAAGGTTGTCACTACAATTGATGATTCCCATGTTTCTATCAGGAACTCACTTTTTTCCTGAGCCGGAGTGTCGTCACCTGCTTTGTACACAGGCTCTGCAAGGTGATGGTGTTTGATCATTACACGTGAATCGTCCAACCCGACAATGTCGCCATAAACACCGAATGTCTGATCGATGATCGATGTAAAAGGGATCGTAAAAACCATCCGCCGCTCGCCCCCCGCAAGTTTGCAGAGTTCGAGAGCAGCCCGGAAAGAAGTAATAGTCTTGCCCAAACCTGTGGGGAGAGTGATTGAATAAAACCTCCTACCCGGTTTAAAATCACTTTTTAGCTTATCCAGAACACCAAAGAAAGCCTTCTCTTTTTGGAGATCAAGCTCAGATGTTCCTTTCCCAAAGCCCTTCCTCTCCCTGAAGTTCTCAACAATATCACCGGGAACCGGAAGTGGCTTTAAATCGGTCTCCTTCAGTATTACATCCCGCTTGTCGCTGTGCAGAAGAAGGGAAACGAGGGTTAAACCAAGGAAATAGTATTCAAGCTTGTGCCATTCATCAAGTTTCCTGTATGAAAGTGAAGGCATTACGATACTTGTCCTTCGTTTCAGTCCGGGGACATCTAAATTCCCGGCAAGGTGTGGGAGTTCCGTGCTGATCCCGGTCAGTTGTTCAATAAGCAGGGAAACCACCGCGAGATCATTGGAATCCATCGCCTTTAGTTGCCTGGCAAGTACATCAGCCTCAACGGCGGAGCCCGGGAGGTCATTTTCATCCTTTATATCGCCAAGATTTCCATGGTGTCTTTTAACAGCCAACCAAGTGAGAAGGGGGAGATAAGCGGAAACTACGGGGTCTGTGACCTCAGGTTCCAAAGACTTTTGCAGCACTTCGCGTGCCAAAACCCCTGACACCTTGGCGTGAGCTTTCAGGTCAGGGTCGAACGGCTTATCGGTGAGCAGATAGTCCTGAAAATATGTCGTGGATTTCCCTATATCATGGAGGGCAGCAGCAAGAAGCGCCGCCCTCTCAAGATGTTCAGGAGCAATGATTGAGAAATTGTACCCTGCCCGGGCAAGCAACATTTTCGTGTTTCCGGCCACACGGGCAAGGTGATTACCGAGTCTTTCCCCCGGATGGGAGAAAGAATTTGTGTCAAAGGAAGAGGATGTTTCCATGTCCCGGAACATTAATGAATGAATCAACCATTACTTTAACCGTAGACCCGCTTGTCTCATAGATCACTTCCGCATACTCGGTAGTTTTCCGGTTTTTGGGAAGTGAACCATCCGCCGGGGGTTTCACGGTTGGGTCATCACTGTCGATGACCATTTCCATCGGCATGATAGCCGAAGTGTACTTCAGATCGGGATCGATCTCGATCTTCTTCCCCGAACAAAGGTTCAGATTTACAGCGGAAATTACATCAACCGGGTTGCCACCTGATCTTTCGAGAGTGGCATCCACGAACCCGGTGAATGTTACATCCGAGGTCAACTGCGCCAAACCGAGGTAGGGCTGGAAAGTGAAGTTTTTCTTCTCGATCCTCTCCTTCAGATTATTCATCAACTCAGGATCAGAGTGAGAAAAGAACACCCTGTATGCGGGATCTGCGACGAACTCAAAACGAACCTGAGTTCTGTTCTTGATCCTGTACATCCCTTCTTTTGTGTTGATCAGATTGAAGCCGTATCCCTGTTTACGGATCGGATTAAGTACCTGTATCGCCACGGAAGCCTTCTCTTTCAGGAAATGACCGTAAAACTCTTCACGGCCGATTCCGAGTATGGCGCCGAGAAGCCCGGTGATCGCCGTACGGGTCGGGATCGTGTAAGTCAAAGGTGAACTTGTAGTATTGAACTTCCGGAAATGAGCGAACTCTCCGGAAATATCAAAGATCAGAATTTTCATTGCGGTCTCCGTCCGGCTTAAGCCAGTAAACCGGCGACAGTATCTGTGACACCTTCTCTGACCTTCACCTGTTTTCCATCGACGACAACTTTAAGGTTTGGATCGATCCTGACTTCAATACTTGCAATCTTGTCGCTGACCGAGTTAAGTGAAGCTACGACACTGGTCAGGTCAAGGGAGTAATCGTTGGTTGAGCGTATCGCTTCCTCGTTCATTTCGGAGACAAGCCCAAGTTTCTGTCTAAGACCGCCCAGATAAAATGAATCTTTGAATGTAACCGCCAACAAGAGCAGCGGCTTCTGCCCAAACTTTGAGCGGGAGATAAGGCTCTTGGTTCCTTCCCAAATTCCTTTGATGAGAAGCTTTTGATCATCTTCAGACATTCCGGTTTTTTCAGCTGCCTTGTCATTAATGATCCCGTTGAACCCAATAACCGCGTAAGGAAGTTTGTATTCGGTGCGGAAGGTTGACTGCTTCATTTTCTCACCAGAAGCGAATGCTCCAGTTCCTTGCTCCGTAACGATCTCAACTTTGTTGAGAGACCGTCCCATCTGAAACTGTACAGGTCCTGTAAGGGTAATGGAATCGTTTTTCAATGGAATGACGCCTCCAAACACCCTGATGTCAATGCAGGTATCAAGTACCATTTTTTGCTCCTCATTGAAATCTGTGGCGCGTCTTTTCCCGTCTTTGACATATGATTTCAAGGGATCTTTGTCATCCTTGTAGAAGGTTTCTCTTACAAATATATCTTTACCGTTCTGGCCGTTGTAACCTTCATACTCGTACCAGTAGTCACGTACCGTTCTCTTAAGTCTGACATCGGATACCAGGGCAGTGTTTGTTTCGGGGTCAAACCTGGGCCTGTTTTCGTTGAGGGGATCACCGTTAGGATTGGCGTTTTCGATGTCATAAACGAACAATAATTCAGTCTTTTTGCTTATTGTGTTACTCATTGTCTTCTCCCGGTTCTAATTGTGATTTGAATTTGAATTGCGTTTCCATTCCTGTTACAAAATAAAAGGATACCTCAGCGGAAGGGGCCACCTTGATCTCGGGGATTCTAAGGTTAAAATACTCCGTCATTAGTTTACGAAGGTTTCCGTACGCGTAAGCATCATAATATTGTTGAAGTTTTGAGAGTGCTTCCACATAAATGTTTTCGACATCACCCCCCGAAATTTTATAACCTTTGAGTTTCTTTTCGAACGGTGTGTTTTTCAGCCTTACCTGCTGGGCATTCATAACGATCTTAACGAGAACTCCCAATAAAAAGATGCCGATCTTGTACTCTTTGTTAAAGAATACTTGATTGTCATCTATGAAAGCCTTTATGGCATCGAGGTCGATGCTTCCCTTCCCGGGTTTTTCGATATCCTGCGGCATTTTCACCTCATGGTTTTTAGTGTTGATCTTTAGCGAGCCCAGGTAATGGAGGAAGTAGATCACTGAGATCGCGTCAATTACAAGTTTTCTTCTTGATTGGTGGGGCTTTTCCTGCAACTCTTGACTGTAGTTCTCCCTGAATTTGTTCATGAAGGCGGAGTGCAAAGATTCTTCAGAAATTTCAGTTCCGTCAAATACAGCCTGAATTACAGAGTAGTCTTCCTTGTCGAAAAATGCGAGGAGCTTCCCGAGTCGGAATTTCTGGCGAAACTGAATTTTCTTGCTGGTCTTTTTACCCTTGATCGATTCATTTTCTTCGAAGACAAGATGACGGGCAAAAACGGGGTGGGTTTCCACATGGTCTTTTGCCTCGACAAATATTTTTTTGAAACGGGAAGGGAATACTTCTTCGATGTGAGATTTAAGCCTTATTGCTCCGGTCGTCATGTTCTTCTGATAAAAGATCATGTCAACATTGAAAAAGTTATTTTGTTCTGCCATGTAGAGCATCAAATCATCTTCGTAAGCTTCCTGATTGCTTCTATCAACATTATTATATTCTTTGAAGAGTTCGTAGACCACTCTTTCTTGCTCAGGATCGGATACCAACACCCTCGGAACAGCCATATAGGGCCTTCCATAAAAGTAGTAGCTGAGTTCGTTTTCGATCACCCTGGATCCAAGGTAGAAGTTCGCGGCACACTCGGAACATACAGGGTAATTCTTCCACGCAAGTTTCATATTGAAGTAATTCGCCAAATAACCCTTTTTATCGACAGTATAATATTTGAAAGGTGAAGCGAAACCGTGAAGCCTTGGTGCAGTTCTCATGCAGATGGAACAGGCCGAGTCTTTCCCCTCTGAAATCACACCGGTGAAAGTACTCAACCCCTCTGTAGCATGATTGACCAGTGCTTTTCTGAACAGCAGAAGTTCATCCGGTAGAATCTCTCTTCCTTCATCTTCAAGAATCAGGGACAGCCCGCATTTGAATTTTACCTTCGCATCGAGTGGTGAGTATACCTCAAAAAGGGCCTGACCGATACGTTGAAGGTTTTCAACCCAACAGGCCTTGATCATTTTAAATAACTCGCGCTCATATTGAAGATCATCGCCGGCAAGTGTGATAAGCCGTGGTATCACAAAATTAAGGATCGTATCAACCTTCTTGTTCCTGTAGGTCTTCTCATCCTCGAATGATCCAAATTTTGTGGTAACGGTAATATCCCCGCCGTTTGATGCGCCTTTCCGGTAGGCGTATTTTTTGTAAGAGATATCGCTGTATGGACGGATGTCGACGTGAGAAAAAGTAATTGTTGAGGAGTCGTTTTGGCGGTGTAGTCTAAATACAGGGGAGATGATCATATGTTGATCCCCCGGGAACATATTCTCTGCGTACAGTTCCCAGTCTTCTTTGGCGTTAAGATCTTGTCGATAGATCCTGCCCAGGGCCGTTACAGCTCTGTCGTTCATAATATCACCAGTGTTAAATAGAAAAAACTCATCTTGACTTAATAGAGTCAGGAAATTTCACTTTTTCCAAATTAAGAAAAAATATTTTCATAGCAATCACTTTTTGATGTAGATTTTAAAAATCATATTGTCTACATATCAGCGGCATTCGATCCCGGTTGGCAATTAATTTCATGCATGAAATTTTAAGAACTCCCAAAACTTAAGAGTTAATTCATGCAATTTTGTATCATTGAATGATCATTTTTTATTGGGGTGGGATGGCGGGGTTATTTTTTGGAGATGGAAATATTGCTCTACCTCTACCCCTGTTGAACCCCTACCCCTGTAAAACCCCTGGCGGGGTTATTTTTGCTGATGGAACTTCTGCCCTACCCCTGTTGAACCCCTGGCGGGGTTATATTTAGAAGATGGAAATATTGCTCTACCCCTACCCCTGTTGAACCCCCGGCGGGGTTGGCCTGCCCTACCGACATATCGCCCGTGCAGGGCGATTCCCCGCGCTGACGCACGGGGCTACCATATGTCGCCCACCAAGGTGGGCTAATCCTGTTAATCCTTTAATCCTGCTAATCCCCCGAAGGGGCAAGCTGATTCAGACAGTTATTTCTTCCTGCGGTAAAGTACAAATCCAACAGCGGCAACAACGAGGACACCGCCGATGAGGTAGTATACAAAATAGTTGGGTTCCTGCGGGGCGAAGGTGGCTTCGATGTATTTGCCTTCGCCGATCTGGTCGAGGGTGAACTCCCAGATGTACTTGTCACCGTCGGTTTTTTGGGCGTTATGGGTTACCATCTCACCGTCGAACTCGAAGATGAAGGTCTGTTTCACGGGATTGCGGGGGTCGGGTTTTTCCGGTTGGGGTTTAAGGTACTGTGAGAATTTCACCTGACCGGCGGCACCGTCTTCGAAGAAGATATCGAACCGGTTGAACAGGGGGCTGGCATTA
>RHKR01000113.1 GCA_008363265.1 Chlorobiota bacterium | reverse complement strand
GCGTCTGGGTTACCGAGTATGCGTTCTCCGAGGGATAGAGACCGAGGGAGTCGGAACCGCGATCGTATGCAACCACCGCGTAGTAGTATTTCTGTCCGTTAACGGCTGTGGTATCCTTGAAGGTGTGCTTGATACCAGTGTCGTCACCGAGGTAATATGCCACACCCTTCACAGTAGTGGAAGAATAGCCAAGAACATTGTTCTTAAGATCGAACTGGGCAAGTGCCCTGCCGAACGGCATCGGTTCTGTTCCTGTTCCGCTGTAGATCGTCTTGATGTCGTTGAAGTTGGGATCAGTACTTCTGTATATCTTGTAACCTTCGAAGTCGTTCTCACTGGTCACGGGGTCGTATGCCCTTTCAGCCGCCTCATCCCAGGAAAGTTTAACGTAACCGTCACCGGTAAACGCGCTGAGGGTTGGGGTTGGAGGCGGAACAGCAAACTGATAGTTCGCTTTGTATATCTTTCCTACAACTTTAATGTTGTCTTTAAGTTCTCGGAGATCGCGTCCGAAGGCAAGGGCGAGGGAGAATCTTTCAGTCTTGCCGGCAGGCAGTTTGAACGGACCTGAAGCGAAAAGGAAGCCTATGTTCAGGTTGGTTCTTGTGATCGCCGCGTCGAACGAAGAGTCAGGATTGCTGAAATTTCTCCAAAGTCTTTCGGGCCAGCCTCTTCCGTCATCAAAGAAAACGATGTTGTCGGTCTGTCCGCCACCCGCGGGGTCGTTGATCCTGTTGAACTTGAATCCTGTCAGGCCAACCTGATCCGATTCATCGATATCGATCTTGTCGAAACCCGGTTCACCGTAAGTGGGAATACCGTCGTTTTCGCCGGCATCATTGGTGCCGAAAAGGCCGTCTTCACCGGTATCGTTGTACTCGGCAACCCAGTCCATATCCTCGTCACCGGTCCACCAAATGCCTCTTTTGAAGGCAGGTCTGGTTTCAAGTGCACCGTATGTAGCCTGGAAGTTCGCAAGGTTGTAATTGGTTGTTGCCCAGGTACGGATGTTATCCTGTCCCGTTATCTGAACTCCGGGGCCGCTGTCACGTTTTTCATCAATAACGCCGTCGCCATCGTTGTCTTTTCCGTCGTACTGGTTACCCGGGGTTTCGAGGTATGAATAACCAAGGTAGCCGGTGGGACCTTTCACACCGTTCCCGTAGTAATCCCACGTGTAAACGAGGTTAATTCCCTCTTCCTTGGTGAAGTAAGCGTTATCGTCATCCGACTCCGGATAAGGGTCTTTACCTTTTGCGGAGCCGCCCACACCCGAGTCCATGTAGAGACCGAAAACGATATTGTCGTTGTAATCGGTTGTGCTTTCGTTGGTTATATCGTAGTGGAAGAAGATCACATCCGAAGCCTGAGGGTTGTTCCACTGGAAGCCGCGCTGCTCGATGCGGAGGCCGAGGCCCCTGCGGGTGTTGTCGCGCGCGTCCGGGTAGTAGTCCCATGCATCGTAATAGTTGTCATCCATCACCACGAAGCTTTCCTGCATCTCAAGCTTGGGTACCTTGCCGAAATAGCCGTTCCATGAGCCCGACCAACCTGGATCGGTCATGTCGTTCATTTTGTCGGGCCATTGGTTGGGCCAGGTTCTGGGGTCGTTCGACATCGCCACGGAGCGGCCGACGTTAATGGTCGGATCTTCCTGCAGATAGCCGGGGCGGGGTTCGTAACGCATCGTTTTACCGGTCAGGGGGCTCTGTGTTTGCCTCTCACGGTAACCCGATTGCATTATGTAGGCATCACGGCCGTTGTTCTGTCTTATCTTGGCAAGAACGAACGGGGTGATACCGTCGGTATAGTTCTCTCCCGATCCTTTCGGAATTTCAACAGAGTGAAAAACGGTGAGATCGACTCTGAGGGGGTCGTCGGGATAGTCGCCCACCATTCCGTAATTATAGAATCGTGTGCGGATATTGTTGAAGTCGTGCTGACCCATTCTTTCCCAGGCGATATTTCCCCTCTGGTCAGGCGGAACCTGAGCAAACAGGGTAGCGGGGAGCAGGATGAAAAGTGCAAGTGTCAGCAGGCAATATTTGCAGTAGCTGGTGTAATTCATGTGATCTCCAGATTTCGGCATGGTCATTTACTCCTGAATGAGATACCGATCTCAATCTTGCGGGGCTCATAAAATCTGCCCGGATTAAGAAGTGCCGCCCTGTCGGCGAAGGCGTTTACTGAATAGTCGGGGCTTCCCGTGTTCGAGAATACAAAGCCGTTCACGAAATGGGTGTTGAGTACGTTGGTCGCCCTTGCGAAGATGCTCAGGTTGATGAACGAAAGCTCGAAGAACTTCTCGGCTCTCAGATCAAGGATAACGTAGCCGTCTTTCCTTCCTGAGTTTGTCTCAAGGTCGGCGTTGAATCCTGTCCCGATCGCGGGTGTGTAAGGCATTCCGCTTCCGAAGCGAAGGATCGCCGAGAATGTGTAATCATTCGGCTCAAGCCAGATCGCTGAGAGGTTTAGTGTGTGCCTCTGATCCCATCCGAAGGGGATGTCACGCGGACGGGGGTCTTTGCCGGCAGCAGCACGGTTGGCAGTTTCATAGGGATCACTCGCGTTACCGCGGGCGAACTGCATTGTGTAGTCAACAGAGGCAGTAAGCGGACCCATCCTCCTCATCTCGAAAGCGAGGGTGAAACCGTAAACCGATCCGAAATCAACGTTCGTAAGTCTCGGGTAATCGGCGGCCGCGTAAGTTGAAACGAACTCGGCACCAAGGAGGTCACGGATATCTTTATAGAATATCGTGAGCTCACCGCCGAATATCTCATTGAACGCCTGTTTCAGTCCACCCTCATACTGAACGGTAAGCTGTGGCCTGAGGTCCGGGTTGCCCATCGTTCCGTAAGAGATACCTCCATCCTGAAGGTCTTTCAGTATGGTGTAGTTCGAATTTGAGTAGAGGTCTGAAAGTCCCGGCATCTGATAAAAATGTCCGTAAGCAAAGTAAACCGAAGACATGGCCGTAAGCGGGAAGCTGAAACCAAGTCTTGGCGCGAGAGCAAATTTAACCGTAGTCGGTTTAAGAACCGACTGTGGTGCACCGGCGATCGAGTTGGCCGGGTTGGCGAGATCACTCGGTACAGTGGCATTGGCATCGTAGTATTCGGCTCTTAAACCGGCTCTTACCACGAGGTCACCGAGTTCCAGCCTGTCCTGAACATAAAGGGCATACTGTTTCGGGAAATACTGGTCGACCCGCGGATCGGTGATCAGAACGGGTTTGTCGCGTGGTACGAGGGTTAGTACACCATCAACAACAACCGACTGCAGGAATCCCGGCGCGCCGAATGAAATATCTGATAACTGACCTTCAAAACCTGCCTCGAGGAGGTTCGTCCTGTTCACCTGCCAGGTGAGATCAGCCTTGGCGATGAGGCTGTTGGTCTTCTGGATGTATCTGCCGAGATCGACCCCCTGGATGATGGCCCCAAGTTCGTAGTTCGCGTCACTCTTGAACTCACCGGCAGCCACATAACGGGGATCGAAAACCGACTCGTATTTGTACGATTTATAATCAAAATAGTTCTGACGCACACTCACTTTGTAAAACATCTCGTTCGAGAGAGTATGCGTGAAATCGATCCCGTGAGAAACCGATACGGTGTTGTTGGGCTTGTTGCCGTCGGGGTTCAGACGGAGGCCGTAGTTGTAATAGTAAGCTTCGATCGAGTTCATTATCGCCTGATAGCTCAGGTTAATGTTCTTTAGCGAAGTGTTGGCGAGTTTGAACTGTCCGCTCCACTCACGGGTGGTGTTCATCGGAACGAGTTCATTATCACCTGTTGGATTGTAAACCTGATTCTCGAGGTCGCTGCGGTCGGTCGGCATGAACCTTCTGGTTCCGTAAAGGTAGCCGTCGCCGTGATACCTTCTTCCTGAAACAAGGAATGTGGTCTGCGGCAGCCCTGTCGGACCTGAGAGTGTAAGCTGGTAGTTCTGAATGCCGAGGGGTCTAAGTTTGTCGGCGTTGGGGTACCGGTCGGTATCGGTTGTGTAAAAAGTACCGCCGTAGAATTCGCCTGAATACTCAAACTTGTCGTCGCCTGACCGGAGGACCGCGTTAACAACTCCCGACATCGCCTGGCCGTATTTGGCATCGAAAGTTCCGGAGATAACCTGCACTTCCTGAAGCACTGATTTATCGAGAAGAAGTGTTGCCGAGTTGTTGAACGGGTTGTTGATCGAAACACCGTCAACCTGATACTGTACCTCGCCCAACCTGCCTCCACGGAAGTGACCATCGACCACACCCGCCTGCAGATTCACGATCTGACCGAGATCCTGAACGGGCAAAAGCTCGATCTGATCCTTCGAGACATTTACGACCGAGGAGGTCTGGTTGAACTCAACGAGCGGTTTATCCGCGGTAACCACCACGGTCTCCGTTGTAAACGAAGTGCTCTGCAGGGTCACATCGATCTTTGTGGTCTGATCCGTGGATACCTGGATCGAGTTGATCTTTTTAGTCTGAAATCCGGTATATCTGTACTCAACCGCGTAAGTACCCGCGCGGAGGTTCAGCACGGTGTAGTAACCGTCGTAATCGGTAACGGCGCCCTTGTTGGTCCCTTCCACAATTACCGTGGCTCCGATCAGTGGCTGACCGTTCTCATCAGTAACCCTTCCGGCAAGTTTGCCTGCCGTTTGGGCGGAAATATCGGAAACCACGAACGAAAAGAGTATCAACAGCATGACCGGGAAAAAATTGTAGCCGGTTCTTCTCATATTGTCACCAGTATGTATTTGGTATTTGATCTTGTTTGTTTCAGAGAACCGGCGGAGCGTTCTCACGCTCCGCCGTCTCTATTAGTTCTTCTTCTGAGGAATATTACTTCATCAGGATCATCTTGCCGGTAACGGCAGCATTGTCAGCACCATTCTTCATGGCCACCTTGTAGAGGTAGATACCTGAAGTGAGGCCGCTGGCATCGAAGTTAACTTCCTGAGTTCCGGAAGTAGCGTTAACGAGCTGCTTTGTTACGAGCTGACCGAGTGAATTGTAAACCGCCACTTCAACCTGACCTGACTGAGGAACCGAGAATCTGATCCTGGTCGAGGGGTTGAAAGGATTGGGATAGTTGCCCATCAGCTGAATTGTCGAGGGAACCGTTGAAAGTTCGTCTTCAACTCCAACCACGCCATCGTTGCTGAGGTATACCCAGGCGAGGGCAGGACCGCCGCCGTGCTCTCTCATGAACCATGTTCTGGTGCCATAGTTGAGCGCGGGATCAGTGAATGAGTCGCCGTCATAAAGAACGGTACCGAAGAAGAGAGCCCTGTCACCGAGATCGGCAGGGTAACCGAGGTGTCCGGTAAGCTGGAACTTGGCTTCGATTATGTAGCCTTCGTCAACGTCATTGTTGTTGTTAACGGTTGAGGCACCCTTCAGGGTCCACGCGAAAGCCGACTGACTCGAGTCGAGCAATGCCTGCATGTAGTCTTTGGCCACAACGTTTCCGGTGGTGTCGAAGCTTAGTCTGAGCATTCTTGATTCAAGTGAATGATCGGACGCGTATGAATCCCTGTCCATAAGGACAGTGGCGAAACCGTCAACCGCATCGAATGTGTTGGTTCCCTGGATCAGCTGGTCGTTGAAATCAGCGCCCACATAGAGGAATCCGTCACGGTGGAAATATTTGATCTTCACGTAACCGGGATCAACCACAGGAGGTCTGCTGCCGCTTACGAGTTCGGGCTGGAACTGACCGCTCTGGTATGGACCGACTCCGGGATATGCCGCACGGCCAATTGTGTCGTCCCATGCAACAATGAGTTCCTGGGCACCTGCCCATACTTCTTCATCGAGTCTTCCATCAATAACAGGTGCAGGTTTGTTCGCGCCGTTTTTGAACGTGAACTCAACAGGAGCAAGCGGAGGATTGGTTGTGTTTGTGTTAACGTCAGGTCTGGCGTAAACTCTCACCACGTTGCTTCCGTTTGCGTTACCCCAGGGATGCTGGTAGTGGGCCCTGTTCGCATTTATCCTCGCAGGTACATTGCCCCATACCCAGTCGCAATCCCAGATCGAGAAATTAAGCTGAATGATGTCGCCGGCAATTGAATTGATGTCGTAACCGAGGACTGCAAGATCGATCTTCATTTCGACCATCCATCCCTGATCGGGTGTGTTATCATCGCAGGAAGTGCCTCCAACAGTTCTGTATCCGGCATCCCATGCTGAACGCTGCTCGGGGGTTCTGGTAGTGTCGTTGAAGTTACCGAAACGGCCGATGAAACGGGGAGGTGTTCCCGGCTGAAGATACTGAGGTACATTAAGGTACCACCATGTGTAGAAAAACTCTGTCGCGGGAAGAGGTCTGTTCGGACTGGCTTTGTCCCTGATGTTCATAAGGATACCATCCCATCTTGCCCAGTCAGCGATACCACCGACTGATGAGTCGGGCATCCAAAAACCGAGGTAGAGGTGGTTATCTTTAACGAGGAACTTTACGGTTGCCCTTACGGGGTCGTATATCGCGTTTTCGTTGAACTCGGAAGCCCAACCGCTGGTTGGCAATGCGCCGGGTTGGCCGTAAATTACCTGAACGGAATCAGCCTTGGCCCAGTCGGCCTCATTCATGTTTCCGTCGAGGACGATATTGCCCAGAGCAAATTTTGCCCAAAGAGCATCGCTGCGCACCACGTTCTGTGCATATGAGAGGTTAGCAGCAAAAAGAAGAATGAACAACGAAGCAAATATTCGTTTCATTTTTTCTCCCGTTATTTTGTTGATGATTGTTGAATTAAAAAAATTTATCAGAACAAAGGTGATGGACTGGCGCTGGTGCAACCGCACGAACCGCCTATGATCAGTCCTGTCGAAAGTTTTTCGTGATATGCTTCCAGCGGATTCACTTCACCGTCAATTAGTTTGAGCAGGTATCTTACCGCCTTGCTTCCGAGCTCCTCTATCGGAGCGTGCACGGTGGTCAGTCTCGGTGTAAGGAGTCTGCTGAGATAAATATCGTCAAATCCTG
>RHKR01000112.1 GCA_008363265.1 Chlorobiota bacterium | reverse complement strand
GGTGGTGAAGCGCAGCGCATAAAACTGGCGCTTCATCTGAGCCAACGGAAAGACAACAGACACACCCTCTTCATTTTTGATGAGCCGACCACGGGCCTCCACTTCGATGATATTTCGAAGCTGCTGAGGTCGTTCGAGCTCCTGATCGAGAACAACAATTCGGTTCTGCTAATTGAGCATAACCTCGATGTTATCAAGTGCGCCGACCATGTGATCGATCTCGGTCCCGAAGCGGGTGATAAAGGCGGCTACATCGTGGCAACAGGCACACCCGAGGAAATAGCAGAACATCCCGACTCGTGGACGGGAAGGTACCTGAAACCTTATCTTGAAAAAACGGAGTGGGAGCAAGTTAATTAAATGTGATCCGCCGTAGGCGGAGTGAAATGTGATTCGCCGCGGCGAAGTGAAGTATTGGCGGTGGGTTTCACATAATTGTTATTTTTGTAAAAGTTAAAAAGAAAAGAAGATGCGCAGAAATATATCCTCTGACACACATTACGAAGAAGAATACGGCTACTCCCGCGCGGTGCGGATCGGTAATATTATTGAAGTGGCGGGCACCACATCGATAAAGGAAGGTAAAGTACGCGGACTCGGTGAACCTTATTACCAGACGAAGATCATTCTTAAGAAGATCGAGCAGGCACTTATCGATGCCGGCGCTACAATGGCGGATGTGGTGCGCACACGGATATATGTGGTTGACATGGGGATGCAGGAGGATGTTGGCAGGGCGCACAAGGAAGCTTTCGGCTCGATCAAACCGGCCACCACAATAGTGGAAGTGAGGTCGCTCGCCGATCCCGACATGCTCGTTGAAATTGAAGTGACGGCAATTCTCGACCATTAGGTCACACAACCTCAAACTTAAACGGAGTTTAAGATGAAATTATCGCTCCTTTTTGTACTCATTTTTTCATTCATCATTTCCGCTCAGGATGCAGCACGGGTGACCGATATCAGTCCCGACGGAAAATCGATCCACACCTACAACAGAACCTCTCAGATCCCACAGGTTTTCAGAACTCCACAGGCACCTTTCGGTACAACACCCGCATGGACGGCTGGACTCGAAAGACAGATTGGCGGACTCGCTTTCGGCGACTATGACCTCGACGGCGATCTCGACCTCGCGGCAGGATGCTACTTCAGCAACTCGTATCCCCCGATCCCCGAGTACAACAACATGATCTTCAGAAATGATAACGGTGCTCTCACAGTGAATCCCGCTTGGTTCTCGGCTGATTCACGCTCCACTACCGATATCAAATGGGCTGACATCAATGGCGACGGATGGCCTGACCTTTTCTCCGGAAATGGCGATGGCAGTTATGCCCCCTCGACGATCTACATAAATGACGGCACGGGTGTTCCCAAATCCCCCTCGTTCATATTCTCAGGACAGGCTTGGACTGTCGGAACTGCCTTTGGCGACATTAACGGCGATGGCCTCCTCGATCTGGCAGTGGGAAATCAGGGCAACACTTCCGACCCCTATAAACCGATATTCTACTACATAAATCAGGTAACGGGCTATACACAGACCCCGACCTACACCTCGAATGACGGGATGATCACCAACTCGGTCGCGTTCGCCGACCTTGATAACAGCGACCTCACCCGCGTGCAGGAAACCTTCTACCTTACTTCCTCAATGAAGGGCGCGGTTCACCTCGCAATGACCCCGATCGTGAAGATACATTCCGTATCCGTGAACGGTTCGCCTGTAACGAACTATTGCTGGGACCCCGTCGGTGCTTTCGTCTCGATCGCTCTTAACATGCCCGTTACGGGAACCATCACGGTCGACTACACGCACGTGAAAAAAGGTGACCTCGGCGCGGCCAAGTGGGTGAACTTTGCCTCATGCGTCTATCTGAATTACATGGGGGGCATGTCAGGCATGCCGGCCTGGACCGTCGGTAACACCCTGTCGCAAAAGGGGTGCGGCTGGCTCGACTATGACCTCGACGGCTTCATCGATTTCGTGATCGGTGGCAACGGCAATCAGCACGTCCTTTACAAGAACACCAACGGCACACTCGGAGCCTCCCCGGTCTGGAGCTCGACGATAACCGCGAGCCCGGGAACTCAGGAGCTGGTGGTAAATGATGTGAACAACGACGGTTACCCCGATTTTTCGACCGTGAGTTTCTCTCCCCCGAGGGTTGAGATATACATTAACAACGGAGGCTCCTTCGCCACGCTGCCAACCTGGACGTACATCGGCGCGTCATCGCTAAACTCGATCGCCTATGGCGATGTGAACAGCGACGGAATGCTCGATCTGGCAGTCGGAACCGCACGCACACCGATCGTCCTGTTCCTCAATCAGCTTACCCCTGTACCGGTTGAACTTTCATCATTCAGCGCGGAAATAAACAATGGTGTGGTTGAGCTGAACTGGACAACAGCAACCGAGACGAACAACCGCGAGTTCGCGATCGAAAGAAAACATGAGCGGGATGCAGAATGGAGCGCGATCGGCTCGGTACCCGGCGCGGGAACAACTACATCGCCTGTTTCTTACTCGTTTACGGATAAAAACACACTTGGAATCACGGGAAAAGTGCAATACAGACTTCGCCAGACCGATCTTGACGGCACGGCTCACACTCTGAAACCCATATCTGTTGAATTAGATAACCCCGCCTCTTTTGAGGTGGTGGGCTCATATCCGAATCCCGTTTCAACCGGTTCGGCCTCTTCCCTCAGGTTCACTCTGCCCGTTGAGGGTAAAGTTGTTCTTGAGGTTTATGACGCGACGGGAGGGCTCGTTTTCACAAAGGATCACGGAACCATGAGCGCGGGCACACATGAAGTGGCGGCCGCACTTACCAATGCTCCAACCGGGGTTTATTTTTATTCGCTTGGATTCAGCAGCAATTCAGGCGGTCTGACGCGGCACACGGGGAAATTTATGGTCACAAAATAATGAACTAAAAATCATTAATTTCCCGAACCGTTAAATTATTTTATGAAAGTAAACAAAATGAAACGAATTTTAATACCGGTGATCTTCCTCCTCTTCGCCCTGCCGGGTTTCGCGCAGAAAAAAGAGGCTCCGGCCGACACCATTCAGATGAAATACCAGACCGATGATGTCGTGATCACAGCCACAAGGGTGGGCGAAAAGATAATCGATATTCCATACCCTGTTTACCGGCTTGACAATAAATCTTACACTTTCGACAAAAAAACAGCGATTAATGATGTGCTGGGAGCTGTTCCGGGACTCTTCATGCAGTCGCGTTACGGCAATCATGATGTGAGGATATCGATACGCGGCTTCGGAAGCCGTTCCAACTCAGGCATCCGGGGTGTGAGGATATTGCTCGATGGAATTCCTGAGTCAGAGCCCGATGGCCAAACCAGAATAGAGGCGATCGACTTCAATTCTGTCGGCGCGATCGAGATTGTTAAAGGAAGTGCTTCCTCCCTCTACACTAACGCACCCGGTGGTGTGGTTAACTTTATCAATGAAATAGATTTCCCAACTTCCTTTGTTACCCAGTTCAACGAGTTCGGCGCGTGGGGTTTAAGGCGAAACGGGTTCAAACTTGGCCTTAAGGCTGAGAAAACCAGGTTCATGCTTTCATACAACTACCACAATTTCGGTGGTTACCGGGAGCACTCGGAAGATTTCTGGAACATAATGAACACGGTTCTCGAGACAGACCTCTCGGATGTATCGAAACTTTCACTCTACGGCTATACCGCTACGGGTATAATTAAACTCCCCGGTTCACTGAAACAGTCGGAGTTTGATACCGATCCATTTCAGGCTGCCAAGACCGAACGCGACTTCAACTATTACCGACTCTCGAACAAAGGCCGTTTCGGTATCAAGTATGCCCTCAACCCCGGAGGTACCCGCGCTAACGAGTTTGAGGTAACGGGCTACTTCACCTTTAAGTATTTCGAACGGTCGCAGAAAACAGTAAGGATCATCAACCGCTACGGGCTGGGTGCTTCCGCGAGGTACACCAATCGCACCACTATCTTTGGTTTGAACAACCTCTTCTCATTGGGAGGTGACCTGCTTTACCAATCGGGTCCGATCGAAGAGTACAACAACATCAACGGCGCGAAAGGCGATGTGCTGCTTACACTTAACGATGAAACCATCGAGAACGCGGGCTTTTACATTCAGGAGCGGCTGGAGTTCATTCCGGACAAACTGGCATTACTTCTGACCGGAAGGTACGACAATGTGATCTTCTCCGCGAAGAACAGGATCCTTGGCTCAAACGATGACATGAGAAGGTTCGAAGCTTTTACACCAAAGGCAGCCCTTAACTTTAAGCTTACGCCATATCTTTCGTTATACACTTCATTCGGTCTCGGTTTCGACTCCCCCGCGGGGAACGAACTCGATAATTACCCGACCAGCTCCAATCAGGGGAAATACTACAACCCCGACCTCGAGGCACAGAAATCGAAAAACTTCGATCTCGGCGTGAAGGGCAATCTGATCTTCTCGAGCGGTTTGTTCAACTACCTGCTGTTCGAGGGGACATTCTTCAACATCACGATCGATAACGAGATAGTTCCGTTCGAGGTACTTGGCGGGGTTTACTACCGCAATTCCGCAAAGACCAACAGAACGGGCTTCGAGCTTGGGGCTGAAACAGCAATTCTGAAAGCGTTAGTGCTCAAACTCGCTTATACCTACAGCAATTTCAGCTACGACACATACGCGGCGCGTGTTATCAAGCTCGACAACAACGGAAACTTTGTAACCGAAGACAGGGATTTCGGCGGAAAGGTTGTTCCCTCAGTACCGAAACACAACATCTATTTCGCGGCGCAGTATCAGAATAATATAACAGAGAACCTCGCGGGCTTCCTGAAGCTTTCGGTTACCCACATTTCCGACATGTATGCCGATGATGCCAACATGGCAAACAATCCATCTTACACTATCCTCAATTCTGTAGTGGGCCTCGACTGGAAACTGGAGAACTTAAACTTCCTCCTCTCCGGCGGTGTTAACAATATTTTGGACAAGAGGTACGCGGCATTCCTGAACATCAACTCAACTTCCGGCCGCTACTACGAACTCGGAGAGCCACGAAACACTTTCCTCTCATTCACTGCCGGGTACCGGTTCTGAGAGATAAATAACGGAGTATGTACTGAAACTCAATTTTCACAGAAAAAACAAACGAATTGAAGCAACCAAAGGGCCAGAGCAGTCCGGCCCTCAGCCATCATCCTTCATCCTTCAGCCTTTCTTCGCGCTCTTTGCGTTCTTTGCGGTTTCATCAACATTACTGTTCCCCCAAACCCGTCTCGGTCTTCCCAACTACAGGATATTCCCTTCGAGTGTCACGCAGACTGAAGTGGTGGCAGTGGTACATCCTTCCGATCAGAACACGATATTCGCCTCGGCCAACGCGATAAGTTTTCAACCGCAGTTCTTCGTGAGCGAAGGTGTTTATACAACTACAGATGGCGGAACAACATTTTTTGGAAGTGATACCTGTTCAGGCGGGCCCTCGATAGCATTCCACGGCGGCGACCCCGGGATAGCGATCGACAAGAATGGCACATACATCCTCACCCGCAACGGGAAGATTCCCCTTTACGGCCTATACTCACACCGCTCCACGGATCAGGGGCGAACATGGTCGAACGCCAAGACCATCACCAATATTGAGCTTGAAAGGGCATGGCTGGGAGCGGATAACTCTCCCGCAAGTCCATATTACGGAAGGGTTTACGCGGCATGGGTAAGGTATAGTCCACCTTTCCCGACAGTATTTGCATACACTGACGACGGGGGACTTAACTGGTCAGCGGTGCAGCAGATCAATTCACCGACCGACAGAAATTACGGCGGAAGCATCACGGTCGGTAAGGACGGAACAGTCTATCTGACATGGGCTGCGGTTACCTCCACTTCACCGTTTACTGAGAAGTACACCGGTTTCGCGAAGTCAACCAACGGCGGGCAGACATGGTCGGTTACGGAGAATGCTTTCATCACTAACGGAATTCAGGGTGTCCTCGCAAACAAGCAGAATATCCGGGTGAACAGCAACCCGCAACTCGCGCTGGATAACACTGGAGGCCCGCGCGATGGCTGGCTTTATGTCATTACCACCCAGAAGAATACTTCTGTTGCTGGCAGCGATCCCGATATAATCCTGAACAGATCCACTGACGGCGGAGCCACTTGGTCGCAGGGCGTCCGGGTGAATCAGGACGCGCTTAACAACGGCAAGACACAGTATTTCCCGGCAGTAGTTGTCGATGACCTCGGCGGGCTCAATGTGATCTTCTACGACGACCGCGCCACCACTTCCGACTCAGCGGGCGTTTTCCTTGCCCGCTCACTCGATGGCGGCAGCACATGGACAGAGTTCGAGATATCCGATAAGAACTTCAAACCATCACCCATCGGCGGCCTCGGCCAGGGGTACCAGGGCGATAACATCTCGATAGTTTACCGCAACAACACTCTCCACCCAATGTGGATGGATAACACCACGGGTATCTACCAGATCCGTTCCGTTAACATCCCCCTTTCACTCGTTGGGGTGGAACCCGAAACACCAGCGGTTACGCCGGGATCGTTCAGCCTCAGTCCCGCGTGGCCGAACCCCTTCTCAACTGGGTCACTCTCCGGAAGCTCCACAACCACAGTAAAGGTCGATCTCCCCGCGCCGGGTGAGCTGAAGCTTTCACTTTTCGATTCAAGAGGTTCCCTGGTCAGGGAAGTCTTCAGCGGCGCCCGCTCCGCAGGCACCCATGAGTTCACCATCGGCGGGCGGGATCTCGCCTCGGGAGTTTACCTTTTGCAGGCGCTTCATTCCGGCAAGCGGGCTGTACAGAAACTCGTAGTGGTAAGATAGTTTAGCCAATAGCACCCTTTTCAAGCAGTTTTTATACCCTAAAAGGTATAATTTCTCTTATTTTCCTCATTTTATACCCTAACTGATATAATTTCCCTTTTTAGCTTGACTTTATACCCGAAATGGTATATTTTTGCGTATCATAGCGTAACTATCTCGGCTACACCCAGGTCGAGTTCGCTAAGCGCGCGGGTGTCGGCCTCCGCTTCCTCCGCGACCTCGAGCAGGGGAAGTCAAACCTCCAGATGGACAGCGTGAACAGGGTTCTCTTCATGTTCGGCCATAAGCTGGGGCCGGTAAAGCTAAGTGAGGAGGACAGAAATGCCCCGTAGAGGCAAGGTTTATTTCCGTGATTCACTTGCCGGACTGCTTGAGGAAAATGAGGAGGGTTACACCTTTTTATATAATGAGGAGTACCTCAATTCTGCGGATCCACTTCCCGTTAGTCTGACACTTCCTCTAACCGGTGAGAGATACTTCTCACGAGAACTGTTCCCATTTTTCGACGGACTCATACCGGAGGGTTGGTTGCTTGACATCGCTACCGCCAACTGGAAGCTCAACCCGAACGATCGGATGGGTTTGCTACTGGAATTCTGTAGGGACACCATCGGAGCGGTGACAGTTGTCCTGGACAGGGAGACAGACGATGACAACTGAGAAATGTTATTTTTGTTATCTTCCGCTCGCTGGTGAGGCCGGGCATTTCCACGCGAAGTGCAGCAGGAAAATATTCGGTACCCCCGAACCGCCTGAATTCAACTTCACTCCCGAACTGATCAATGAACTGGCGAAGGAATTCCTTGGCCGCCATAAAGGTATAACGGGCGTGCAGCCGAAGCTTTCACTGGACGAAGAGCGGTCTTCGGGGAAGAAAAGGCGCCTTACCGTGGTCGGTCTGTGGGGAAAGTATGTTTTCAAACCCCCTGTGAAGATGTATCCTGGTGTAACTGCCAATGAAGACCTCACGATGCGACTTGCTGAGATGAGCGGTATAAGAACAGCCGAGCACTCGCTTGTGCCATTCGCCGCGGATGAACCGGCGTATATATCACCCCGCTTCGATCGCGAAAGCGGAATCAAACTTCATATGGAGGATATGGCGCAGCTATCAGAGGTTTCCACCTCCAGGAAGTACAGGAGTTCTTTGGAAAAGGTGGGAAAGCTAATAAAAAAATATTCCGATCAGGTGGGTGACGATCTAATGAGATTCTATGAACTAAATCTCTTTTGTTTCCTTACAGGTAATTCTGACATGCATCTAAAGAATTTCTCCCTCATCTGCGACAGCCGGAATGAGATCCGACTCTCCCCGGCATATGACCTGCTTAACACAAAACTATTGATACCGGATGACACTGAAGAATTCGCATTAACCATGAACGGAAAGAAGAGCAGATTCAAAATGGAGGATTTTGCTGTGTTTGCCGAATCCCTGAGTGTCTCACCCAAACAACAGCAAACGATCCATGAGCAATTCTATTCGCACCGCGATCAATGGAAAGAAGTGATCGGGCGGTCATTCCTGCCTGAATGGCAAAAGGATGGCTATTTAGAAATAGTTAACGAGCGGTTTAAAAGGTTATTTCCCTGATCCCCTACCTCAAATATACCATCTTCCGCTGCATGCTGCTCATCCTCCCCCGGTCATCCAGTACCGTTAGCCGGTAGAGGTATATCCCTGAAGGGATATCCACAGGTTTGAAGACGGAATTGTATGAGCCTGCCGACATGGTTGAATCGATAAGAGTGGTCACTTCTTCGCCGGTCATGCTGAAGACGGAGAGCTTCGCGTGCGCCGCTTCGGGGAGGGTGAAGGTTATTGTGGTTGCGGGATTGAAAGGATTCGGGTAGTTCTGCATCAGAGTGAAGGCCGGCGGCACTTCCGTGACTGACTCAACGCCCGTAAGGTTGTTGAGTTCCGAGAGGCATGCCTGAAAGACGTCTTCCTCGACATTGTACCAGCCGCTGTAGTTGCCCGTGCCCCACTGCCCGCCGTTGGTCGCGAAAACGATACCGAAACGGTTATCGAAGGAGAAATAGGCGTCGCTTATCAGTCCGTATGCTTCACCGGGGTGACCGTAAAGGGTTTGGTTGGGAAGGAGCTCCGGGGTTTTGGAAAGACCGTAGCTGTAACTGTTGAAGATGCCGTAGTAGTTGTTTCCGTTTGAGCCCGTGAAGGTCCAGTTCATCTGCCGTATGCGCGCCGCGGTGGTGTCGCTGAGTATCCGGGTGCCACCGTAAACACCATTGTTCATCAGCATGGTGAGTATTTTTGAAAGATCATTGGTCGAGATACGAAGGGCACCCTGCGGACCGAATATCACGCCGTTGGTTCCAATAACATAAGAGGAAAGATCGCGCGGTGGGGGTTTCACTCCGCCGAAGTTGTCGGTCTGCGCCACCCACTGTCCGCCGTTTTTTCTGTAGAGGACCGCCAGATTGTTGAATCCGGCGAGGTCCTGAATGTTAAAGCTCGCGTCGAGACCCAGCGGCATAAAAATGTTCTCCCTGCAGAAAACATCGAACCTCTTTCCCGAGATCTTTTCGATCAGTGTGCCGATCAGCCCGAAGTTGACGTTGGAGTACTGAAAATAGTCTGTGTTGGGTCGTTTCGAACTGCTCCACATATCGGAAGTGTAATAGGTGCCGCCGGGGAGGAGGAGCGCCCTGAGATCGGGCGGCGGATTCTGACTGAAAGTGCCTGAAAGAAAACCGTCGTACCCGCTGCCATCCCGCGCTGCGAAGGGTGTAGCCGAGGTAGTTTGAAATGTCGGCATCGAGATCGATCTGCCCGCGATCGTAGAGTTGCAAGAGCGCGATGGCTGTGATCATCTTTGAAATGGAGGCAATGCGGTAAATTGTACTGTCGTTAACTGGGAGGTTACGGGCTACATCACGGATGCCGAAGCCACCCGAGTAAGAGATCCCCTCATTTTTGATGACCGTGACCGACATTCCCAGCACCCCACGGTTACTTTTGATCGCTTCAAGTTTTGCCGTAAGCTGCTGGCTTTGGGGGTAGAGGGAAGCTGATAAAATTATTAAAAAAGCTGAAATGAACAACCGCGTCGCGAACATGAAAAATCCATTATAGTTTCCGCCAAACTATTGAATTTCCTGTTTTCAGGCAAATCGCGACGCGGTTTTTACCGCTCTATTTGAATTTTATTTTCAGGAGAATGATCTCGGAGTCACTGCCGAGCCTCACGGGCGGACCCCATACTCCGGCTCCGGCTGAAACATAATACTGCGTGTTACCCCTCTTGTGATAACCCCAAGGCTGCTCATAAACCCGTTTCACGATGAAGTTGGCCGGGAAAAGCTGTCCGTTGTGAGTGTGTCCCGAAAGCTGGAGGTCAACTTTGGCCTGTTCCGCCTGCTCGAGGTGGTACGGCTGATGATCGAGAAGGATCACCGGGAGGTTCAGCGCGTGCACCCCTTCCATAAGTTCCGGGAGTGTTTTGCGTTGCCTTTTCGCGAAATTATTCACTGAAAGGTCTTCCCTTCCAACGACCACCAAAGCACTGTCGATCACGGCAACAGAATCAGCCAAGAGAGAGATACCCGAGTGCTGAATGAACCCCATGCTCTCTTTGTAACCGTTGATGAACTCATGGTTACCGTTGATGGTGAT